>NZ_ASSJ01000036.1 GCF_000473895.1 Rubidibacter lacunae KORDI 51-2
GAAGATGGGTGCTTCTGGGGCATCGAGCCCCGTCAGCACCCGCGACTCTCATCCCGACGCTCACCCTAGCGGGTAGAGCGCGGGGCTTCCCGTCTAAAAGCTAAATTTAATGACCTGGGGGTCTTTGTAATACAACTGCCAGGCACTTACAAGGTTTGTTGGCTGCCAGAATGGGACTGGAGCAGCTCGATATCACAGTCGGTCTATTGTCGGTGTTGCGCGCGCCTTGCTCGGGGTTAATACCGAATGCGCGGGTCGATCCAGGCATTGATCGCGTCGATCGCGATGCTGGCGAGTGCGACAATTACACCGAAGAACACCATCACTCCTTGCACTGTTGGATAATCTCGCAAGGCGATCGCTTCATACAGTCGGTTGCCCAACCCCGGCCAGGAAAAGGTCACTTCGGTCAGCACGGCACCGCCCAACAATGCCGCAAAGGTCAAACCCAAGACGGTAATAGCCGGGATCAGGGCGTTCTTGAGGGCATGTGCGACCAAGATACGGCGTTCGGGAATACCGCGCGCGCGCGCAGCTTCTACGTAGTCAGCACGTAACGTTTGACGCAAATTAACGCGAATAATGCGTTCGAAGATGCCGCTCAGCAGCAGACCGAGGGCAAAACTCGGGAGTGCAAGATAATGGAGCGCCGTTATGAGATGGTCGAATTGCCCGCTGAGCAGGCTATCGAGTGTATACAACCCGGTGATATTCGGTGGCGGGGATTCCGCGATCGGGTAGCGCGTACCGAGCGGAAACCAGCCGAGCTGCACGGCAAACACGAGCTGCAACAACATCCCGATCCAAAACAGCGGCAGCGCGTAAGTCACTGCCCCAAACAGCCGCCCGAAGGCATCCCAAATCGTGTTTGGGCGGGCGGCTGCCAGAATACCCACGCCGACGCCGATTGCTAAGGCTACAGCCATTGCGAAGACTGACAGCTCTACGGTGGCAGGAAAGTAATCGCGGATGACATCCCACACGGGCAGTCCGCGACTGGTTAGGGAGGTGCCCAAGTCCAGATTCAACAAGTCGCCGAGGTAGCGGACGTACTGCAGCCACAGGGGGTCGTCTAAGCCGAGTTGCGAGCGGAGTGCTTCTTTGGCAGCTTCCGGCGCGCGCGCGCCCAAAATTGCGTCGGCTGGATCGCCGGGCGTCGCACGCAGGAGCAAAAACACCAACGTGACGATCGTCCACAACATCAGCGGTGCCAACAGCAGGCGAGTCCCAATGTAGTATTGCAGGGCTTTGGAGCGAGACATGGCGATCGCGATTCCTTACAAGTCGAGTCGGGTCGAGCAAAGCGGGCGCGTGGATATTATCGACGCTTTCGCTAGGGGCGGAGTTCGCGACGCAGCATAACGCTCCATGTAGAGTATGTCTAGGAACGATTGCCTTGTGGTTCCTGTTGTTAAGTTATAAGGAATTGTCTCATGACAGACTGTTGCCGCAAAGCAATCAAGGTCGCGACACTTGCTGCCATCACGCCAAACTCGCTATTCAAACTGCGGTGTTAACCAGATAAAGCAATTAACGCAGCTCGTATCACCTAACGCTTCAAGCGCATTGCTTGGCCTCTCCTCTAAACGGTCGAGCAAACCGTCAACCCAATCAGATAAAGAAACGAGTATCGACGCTGGGTTGCAACCAGCGAGCAGTCTTCCTGATAGCTTGCCATTTCGGCTAAAAAAGCTCGGTCTGCATGAAGGTAGGACAGGTTGACGGCTGTCACGCTCTACCTTCAGGGTGTTTCATTTCAATAACGCGCCTCTGGAATATGTGGATGTTGTTTATCAATCCCGACCCACTTCGAGGTTGAAGGTTTGTTTCAAGGACTGGTTTGTTGGTGGCAAACAGGTTAATCTGTCATTGTATTGACATGCTGTCATGTTGGATTTGCTGCTTCGATTTCAGCTGGTGCCAACGGCTAATCCATCCATTTCACAGATCGTTTTTTTTGCTCTAGACAAATTTTGAGGCACTTGGGGCATACGCGTCAAGGAATCTGCCTCGTGGATCTCTCCCGAGCAAACGAATGGCTGCGGATTGTGCATTTTCAGCAGTCATGAAATGTTTTGTTGCCCGGCTTTACGCTGGGTCGCTTTATAGTCTTGCAATATCGCGGCGGGCCCGTTTTCAATCCAACAAGTTGATAACAGCATCGATCGCGATCTCAAATTCTATTGGGAGCAAAGAAAATGAAAATGAATAGACGAGATGTTCTGCAGTTGGGTTTATTGGGCAGCAGTGCCCTATTTCTGCCTTTCGGATCGCAAAAGTCTGCTTTTGCTGCCCCATTAAGTCCGCAGATTCCCCGTTTTGAAATGCCGCTGCGCATTCCTCCGGTGTTATCTCCGCAGTATTCTGACGCAACGACGGATTACTATGAAATCAAACTGCAAAAAGCCCGCGTCGAGATCTTGCCGGGCACCACCACTGAGATATGGGGCTACAACGGGTTGTTGCCGGGGCCGACCATTCGCCAGCGTGGCGGTAATCCCCTGACCGAGGGGCGGCAGTCGGTGGTTCGCTTCATCAACGAACTCGGTGTGGACGCGCGCGGCTGCGATATCGACGCTGTCATCCACTTGCACGGTATGGCATCGCTGCCACAGTACGACGGCTTTGCTACGGATTTTATTCCAACCGGTTACTTCAAAGACTATATCTACCCTAACGATCGCGCAGCGACTATTTGGTATCACGATCACGCGATCGATAAAACGTCTCGCAATGTCTATATGGGACTGGCAGGCATGTATATCGTCGAAGACGAATTCGAGCGCAACCTGCCGTTACCCAAAGGGCAATATGATGTGCCCTTGATACTCCGCGACGCCTTCTTCGCACAAACGGGCAATAATGCCGAGTTAGTTTTTGATAATCGCAATGAAAGAAGTACTTACGGAGATATTCCCCTTGTCAATGGCGTTCCCTGGCCCAAGATGGAAGTCGCCAATCGCAAGTATCGATTTAGAGTGCTGAATGCGTCCGCCTCTCGTGCTTTCCAACTAGCCTTGAGTCGTAAGGCCGATCGCTTGACGTTGGGCGAGAAAATAGCGGTCATCGGCAGTGACGGTGGGTTGCTTGAGGCTCCGGTAGTATTAACGACACCCTATCAAACGCTCGAAATCGGCATGGCAGAGCGATATGAAGTCATTATTGATTTCAGCCAGTACGAAGTGGGCGAATCCGTTTATCTCCGGAATATTGGATTTACCGGCAGTATCGATACGGATGCGCGGATTCATACCTTGATGCGCTTCGATGTGGTTCGCGAGGAACCGGATGATAGTCGAATCCCTAACTCACTGAGAGCGGTCGAGCGACTTCCCATTGGTGACGTTGACAAAGTTCGCACATTTAGATTCGAGAGGAGCTTCAACCAGTGGCTGATTAACGGAAAGGGGTGGAATGAAAACCGAGTGGATGCCAATCCAGATGTTGGGGATATTGAAATTTGGGAATTTGTGAATCCAGGGAGCGGCTGGTTTCATCCAATTCACGTCCATTTGATCGACATGCAAATGCTCGATCGCAATGGGATGCCCGTTCGCCCCTACGAACGCGGCTGGAAAGATGTATTCCACGTTGGCGAGTTCGAGAAGGTAAGGGTTATCGGGGAGTTCGGTCCCCGGAATCCAAAGTTCGTGAAGGGGTTCATTCGTGGCAAGTTTATGATGCACTGCCACAACCTAGTCCATGAAGACCACTCGATGATGACGGTATTTGAGGTCGGTCAGGGAGGCGACGGACCGAAGAGCGCTCCGGCTCAGCCGATCGCCGGGATGCAATCCTTCGAGGCGACTTATCCGACTCCACCAGACGTCTACAACCTGGAGTCTATCGAAGAGTTCGACGAGGAAATCTACGGCAAAGGTCGATAGGCCGCGGCCTGCCAGCTGCACTTAAGCTAACGACAAGTCGGCTGGCCGAATTGCCATCAGCCAACCCACCAATTAGGCGCGTGCGGAGTTGCGATGGTGAACTGCCGTGACGCCTTGCAGGTCTAGGACCTTGCCGGATTCGGCAACGGCATATATCAACCAGTGGTCGCCGCAGTCCATGCGGTTTTCCGCTCGGCATTCCAGGTACGCCAGCGCTCCGTTCAGGAGCGGAGCGCCGTTTTCGGTGGTGCCAATTTCCAGATCGGCGAGCGTATCGCCGTGGATCGATCGCTCTTTGGCAAACCGCTTCTGCCAGCGCTTGCTCTCGGGCAAGATATTGAGGGCGAAGTGATCGCCTGAATGTAGGAACTCTTCGATACCGCTCGCTTTGGAGACGGCAACCGTCAACCCCGGCGGATCGAATGTCGACTGCGACACCCAAGATACCAGCACGAGCTCGGTGCGATTGTCTTTCTTTGCTGCCACCGCACACATCGACCCGACAATCCGCCCGACCGCTTGCTCGGTGCGCGCGGTCTGGGAGTCGCTGCTGACTAAGCGGGCGGGACGTTGCTTCTGCCGCCGCTTGAGCGCGCGCGCAAACTCCGCTCCGACCGTTTCGCAGCGAGCGATGTCTTCATCGGTAGGCTTAAACTTAACCCGAATCGGATCGAACCCGAAGGAAAAACCGGCATCGCGAATCTTGCCCGCCAACAAATCGACCGCTTCGCCACTCCAGCCGTAAGACCCAAAGACACCTGCTAACTGCACTTTATCGGCGGTGGAGAGGACAATGCCGAGTGCCGTTTGTATCTGAGTCGGTAGGTGACCGCCTAGCGTCGGCGAACCGATGACAAAGCCAGCCGTGTTCGCAACGATCGCGCCGATCGCGTCGGGGTCGATTTGCTCGCAATCGACGAGCTTGACATCGGCTCCAGCCGTTTCGAGACCGCGCGCGATCGCCCGCGCCATAGTCCCCGTGTTGCCGTAAGCCGATGCATAGAGCAAGGCAACGGCTTCTTTGCGCGTTTGCTGCTGCTGCGTCCAATCGCGATAAGCGCTCGACAACTCGCTGAGGTCATAGCGAACGAGCGGACCGTGGCCCGTAGCATAGAGCTGGGCGGGCTTTTTACTTAACTTTTCGAGGTTGGCAGCCACTTGCACGGCGTGCGGAGCCATCAAACAGTCGAAATAATATCGGCGATCGGCGCGATAAATTGCCGCCCCTTCATCGAACACTTGATCGCCGCAAACATGTGCGCCGAAGTATTTATCGGTATAAAGTACGTGCGTTTTGGAGTCGTAGGTACAAAGCTCGCCGGGCCAGCGCGGGGTTGGCGTCAGCACGAACTCCAACCGATGGTGACCGCCAAGATCGAGGCAACTGTCCCCCCTGACCGCGACAGTCTCCGGCAAGCGATCGCCCAGAATCGTCCGTAGCGCAATGGCTCCGGGCTTAGAACACACTAGGGTTGCTTGCGGGGCTAGCTCTAAGAGCGCCTGCAAGGTCTTGCCGCGATTGGAATTGACGTGACCGAGCACGATGTAGTCGATCTCCGCTGGATCCTGGCGCTCCTTAAGGGCGGACAGAAAGATCTGCGTAAACGACTCGCCGGGCGGGTCGAGCAATGCCACGCGATCGCCGCGAATGAGATAAGTATTCGCCGTAGTTCCCCGTTGTCGGGCATATTCGGCTTCAAACTTGAGTCGGTCCCAGGTACGCGAGCGCAATAGGGTGGTTTCCGCCGCAATCGGGAAAACTTGCACGTCTTTGGGCTGCATGATCTCCTCTTGACTCTGCGAGCAAACTTGGGTCAGCGAGCGGCACACTAGCTAAAGACAGGCAATGCGCGATGCCCGCCGTTGGCAATCGAACTTGTAGATTGTCAATCAATAGTGATTGCCGACCTTGCGATGATGAACGGCTGTGAGTGCTTCGGCTTTCGATACGCGGCCGGTATCAACCGTGCTGTAAATCACCCAGTGGTCGCTGCACTCCATGCGGCTGACAACTTCGCATTCAAGATAAGCCAATGCCCCAGCCAAAATCGGCGCGCCGTTGCTAGCTTGGCGCGTCTCCACGCCCTCGAAGCGATCCGCACCGGGTGGGAAGCGCTTCAAGAAATGCTTCATTAAGGATTGGTAGTTACCTGCTTCCAGCACGTTCAAGATGAAGCGATCGCCAACCTGCATCAAAGCTTCAATCGCGCGGTCTTTAGCAACAGCAATCGACACGCCCAATGGTTCGGCACTCGCTTGAGCGACCCATGATGCCAGCATGGCACTTTTGAGCTCGCCCTTCTTGGCAGTGATGATGTACAAACCGCCGGAGAGGCGACCCATCGCTTTGTCGAGGTCGCTGTCGAGGGATTTCATCTGTTTGACGGTCTTCTCCCGCAGCAGCCACTGTCCTAGGTCGGTGCCAGCTTCTTCGCAGAGCTTGTACGTAGCTTCGCCGGGAGTTTCGGTGATGCGAATGCTCGGGAAACTCGGCTTCAATCCTAGGTTGCGGAAGCGCGTCAGCAGCGGGTCGATCGGCTCGTCATCGCCGCCGTAAGCTTCAAACAATCCGATTGCTTGCTTCTCGCGAGCCGAGGCCAGAATCGTGCCGATCGCGGTGGCAGCTTCAGTAGCCTCGCGACCGGACGAGGGTGGCATACCTAGAACGATGCCGGCCGCACGTTCGGCCACTTCACGAATTTCCTGTTGGTCGGTACCGGTCAGATCGACCATTTCCACTTCGACCCCGGTTTTACCGATGCCGTAGGCCAGCGCCTGGCTGAGGCGATCGCTGTAGCCGTAGTTGGGCACATAGAAAACCGCCACCATCTTTTCTGCCTTGGCTTTCGCCTGGCTCCAAGTGCGATAGCACTCGATCAGTTCCTCAGCATGGTGCTTGAGCAGCGGACCGTGACCGTTAGCAACTGCCTCAATGTCACCCAAACCGCCCATGCGCTTGAGGGCCATCAGCACGGAACGTGCGTTAGGAGCCATCAAGCATTCGAAGTAGAAGCGGTAGTCCGGCGCGATCGCCTCGAGGTCTTCATCCCAGAGTGCATCGCTGCAGTAATGCATCCCAAACACGTCGCAGGTGAACAACACCTGGGTGCCCCAGTCGTAGGTGAGCATGGTGTCGGGCCAGTGCAGGTTGGGAGCATTGACGAACTCTAAGTCATGCCCGTCGCCTAGATCGAGGCGAATGCCGCTCTTGACGATGCGCGACTCGAAGGGGTGGTGCACGAAGCCTTCGAGAAACTGAATGGCAACTTTCGTGCCAACGACGACCGCTTGGGGGGCGAGTTCGAGCACCTCTCTAACCAAGCCGCTGTGATCGGGTTCCGTGTGGCTGATAATCAAATAATCGATCTCGCGAGGGTCGATTGTCTCCTGCAGACAAGCGATGTACCGATCGCGAAACTTGGCATGGGAGGTATCGACCAGGGCGACCTTGTCACCGCGAATGATAAAGGAGTTGTAGGTCGTGCCGTTCTGCAGCCCAAACTCGATATCGAAGCGATCGCGGTCCCAATCGAGCGACCGAATAGCTGTAGTTCCTGAGGCGATCTCGGCTAACTGCACGGTCAAACGCTTCTCGGTGCTGCTCGCAAGTGCTACCATTGGCTGCCCTCCTGCTCGATCCCGGCCGTTTGTTACTTTACTTAACTATTGCACAAGTTACTGCACTGTTAGGGCTATTATTTGCGTTCCAGCTCCTGTCATTGCAATAAATCCGTCTCTCAGAAAACCTAGCCAACCTGATATGGCACTGTCGCAAAAGGGGATGTACGTGCTGACCGTCGAGTAAATCTAGATCGAGATTGGGACGGCATTGTCTCTCCTGCCGGAGTGTTGGGGCGATCGCGTCCACTGTATCGAGACCAAGTTATTGTGCAGTTATTAGCTCAACAAACGTCCGTTTCCAAAACTCGCGCGGATTGGACGTACTTATCGTTATCCCAAGAATTTCGAAACGATCTCTAGTTCAGCAGCGAGCCATTTAAGTTGATCGTTTGCGTAAGTATTTGCAAGTTCAGTTCAGCAGAGTGCGCGGAAGGGTCCATCGCAATACCTGTTTGCCCCGCAATGCTTCAACGGCCAGTTCTTCACTTCCCGGGAATGCGAACTTGACGCAGACCGCAGCCTCTGGTGAGAAGTCGCTGGCGATTTTCGCTAGTGGCTTTTCCAGCTCGTGGTGAATGTAGGTGAGCTTTTCCTATCAGAGCTTTGCCCGCTATTCCACTCGGGCGGCACCTGGTTATCGCCGATGTGCTCCAGGATAACGAGTTCAACTTTCCGCCGCTGGAAGTACTTCAGCACCTTGGTGCTAGTCCCTATTTGGGAATTTGTCTGCAACCTATTAAAGCTTGCGATAAAGTCCATGGTGAGTTTTGGGCCGAGGTCAGCGACGAGGAAACGACCCTGCAGATTTTCCAGGAATACAGGCGGTGTTTCGGCATCGAGGAGGGCGTCCTTGGCGACAAATTCAAAGGTTGGAATCTCCAGTACTCGCAGCTGCGCTCGGACTGTGCACTGTTGCGACTCTGGTTCGTGTTAGCGGTTTAAGACACCCGACATGAGCGCCGATGGGTTGCGAAGATAGCAGCGGGTCGGCGGAGCTGGGTGGATCCGTATTGTCTTCGGGGCAAATACTATTTCTGCATCGGTTTGAAGTAAGTGAGGGTGGCAATTTATACTGATTTGCGGCCAATTTGGGAGGTGCGATTACACGGCAACGCCGATCCGGAGCCGACGCAAACTTCGCGACTGAAGCAGGAGCAACGCAGCCATCGTTTGGAGTTCGAAATGCAGGCTACTCGCTAGCCTCCTCTATCGCGTAGGTTTTGCCAGCCAGCCAGGGAGACAGCACGTTCGAAACACATGAGAGAGATATTACAATCTCCAGGGTTGGGGTTCCGAATTCACCATCGTTTCAAGGTTTCACACTCGAGATGCCCCGACCAATCCCAATAACTGCGATATATTTGGGTCCGTTGAAGGCAAGCCGAACCGATTCTAAATTGGTTGAGTCCGGTTGGGTTTGAAACAAAAATAGCGGCTAGCTCGCGATCGCTGTTTCGGGAAGGGCGCCTTGCATTTTGCTTAACCAGTCGATGAGGTTTTCAAGCTGCTTGCTAGTTTTTAGGACGCCGAGTCCGCGGACGGTGACTTTCTTCGGGGAGAACACAAAGCGCGACTTAAGATGCTCGGGAAGATTGGCTTGGAGGAGTTTCCACGCCGGTTCTTCCATTGGCGTTTCTAAAGCCACATGTTGCTTGCCCTCCAGTTTGATGCGTGAAAAGCCCAGAGACTTCGAGATTTGCTTGAGTTCGACGACTTTAAGTAACTGCTCGACCGAGCTGGGGATCG
The DNA here is from genome assembly GCF_000473895.1 of Rubidibacter lacunae KORDI 51-2. Lineage (NCBI taxonomy): Bacteria > Bacillati > Cyanobacteriota > Cyanophyceae > Chroococcales > Aphanothecaceae > Rubidibacter > Rubidibacter lacunae. Next base: position 9,255 of record NZ_ASSJ01000036.1, read on the forward strand.
GACCGTAGCGATCGCTCCAATCTGCTGCCAGCTGTGCCAGATCCTTTTTATTAGTGGTGGCAGCAACAGCGCGATAAGCGTCCATTTTTTGCTCGAGATCCTGAATATAGTCGGATGGAATAAACGCTGTCAGTTTCAGATCGATTTGCGTATCTTCGACTTGTGGAATCTCCTGACCTTGAATTTCTTGGATCGCTTCTTGCAACATACTCATGTACAGGTCGAAGCCGACTGCATTCATCTGACCGGACTGTTTTGCACCTAGCAGTTCGCCAACTCCGCGAATCTCCATGTCGCGCATAGCAAGTTGGAAGCCAGAACCGAGTTGTGTAAACTCCTGTAATGCTCGCAGTCGTTTTCTGGCTGCATCGGAAAGTTGGTGCTGTTGGGGATACAGCAGCCAAGCATGAGCTTGCGTTCCTGCCCGCCCCACGCGCCCCCGCAATTGATATAGTTGCGACAGCCCGAACTTCTGAGCGTCCTCGATCGCGATCGTGTTCACGCGCGGAATGTCCAACCCCGACTCGATAATGGTGGTGCACACGAGGATGTCCGCGTCGCCGTTGTTGAATGCCAGCATCGTGGCTTCGAGTTCCCCTTCCAGCATTTGCCCGTGAGCGATCGCGATGCGCGCGCCGGGTACCATTTCGCGCAGCTTGCCTCCGATTTCCTCGATACCTTCAACCCGAGGCACAACATAGAAAATTTGCCCGCCGCGATCGAGTTCGTTGCGAATTGCCGTACGAATCACTTCGGGGTCGTACTGTGACAAGTGAGTTGCAATTGGCCGGCGTGAAGGGGGTGGCGTTGCGATCAAGCTCATTTCGCGAATGCCGGAAATAGACATATAGAGCGTGCGTGGAATCGGGGTGGCCGTTAGGGTGAGCACGTCAACTTGAGTTTTCAGAGCCTTGACCTTTTCTTTCTGAGCAACACCAAAGCGTTGTTCCTCGTCGATGACGAGCATGCCCAGGTCTTTGAAGCCTATGGTTTTTCCGAGTAGCTGATGCGTGCCGACGATAACATCGAGTTCGCCAGTGGCAAGGCGTTTGACAATTTCCTTGCGTTCGCTAGCACTGCGGAAGCGGTTGAGCAAGCCGACGTGAATTGGATAGGGGGCAAACCGTTCTCTCAACGTATGGTAATGTTGCTGCGTCAAGATCGTTGTCGGCGCTAGGAAAGCAACTTGCTTCCCCGAAGTGATGACCTTGAAAATGGCGCGGATAGCAACTTCTGTTTTCCCGAAGCCGACATCACCGCAAACGAGGCGATCCATCGGTCGATCGCTCTCGAGATCGCGTTTGACGTCCTGGATGGCTTTAAGTTGGTCCGGGGTCGGTTGGTACGGAAATGAGTCTTCGAGTTCTGTTTGCCAGGGCGTATCGGATGGATAAGCATACCCGCTCAGTTGCGATCGCTTGGCATATAAATCGAGCAGATCGACAGCCAGCTTTTGGACGGTTTTGCGGACGCGACCTTTGGTGCGCTCCCAGGCCTTGCCAGACATTTTGTTCAATTCTGGCGGACGATCGCCCGTCTGCCGAAAGCGCGACAAAACTTCCAAGCCGTCCGCTGGAACGCGCAATAATCCGTCTTCGTACTGAACGACCAAATATTCCCGCGTTTCGAGGCTTTCTAAGCGCAGAAACTTGCCGATACCGTGATGGCGGTGAACGACAAAATCACCGGGGCGAAGCTTGTTGACATCGACTTGCTTCGAAGCCGCGCGTCGGCGCTTGCGCACGTATCCCTTGCTGGCTAAGACATGTTGTCCGAAAAACTCGCGATCGCTGACGACAACGATGCGAAAGGTCGGCAAAACAAAGCCCTCGAGTTCTGCCAAACCCGAGTATTTCACTGCAACGGGCGTATTCTGACCCTGGAGTTTGTCGATCGCCGGGAAATCCCGCGGGTTGGGTACGAATTGCGCCGGGCAGTCGTGCTCTTGGAGCAAGGCAACCGATCGGGAGGGTTGGGCCGACACCAACCAAACGGCATAGTCGCGCAACCGCATGCTGCTGAAGATCTCGCGATCGCCGCGCAAGATTTCCGCTAATTTGCCGAACTGATGGGGGGCGACTGGCAGCGGTCGGCTAGCGAGATCGATGCCCGGACTGCTTTCGTCGGCAAGCTCGGTTAGATGGAGCTGTTGTCGGGTGGATACCGTTGCGATCGCGGCATCTAAGTTGCGGTGCAAACGCGGGTAGGTTTCCTCGGTTAGGTGATGGCTCTTGAGGAGGGCTCGATAGTTATCTTCCGCGTGTTCGAGCCAGCGATCGCCGTGGGCGCGACACTGGTCGGGTTCGTCGAGGGCAAGCAACGTGTTGCCGGGCAAATAGTCCAATAGGGATGCCGGGCGATCGAAGGCTACGCCGACGAAGCGGCGCATGCCCTCGGGTAGGCTATCCGGTGCGAGGGCGGGTGCCACATCCGAGTCCGAGTCCGGCGCGACTGTGGCGAACTCCTCCGGGGTGAGGCACGATTGCAACACAGCCAGGCGGGCGGGGTCGGCAACCATCGCGCGGGCGATCGCAGGGGTGTAGCTAGTTGGTGTCAGGAGCAGTTTGTCAAGGCGGTCGAGCGATCGCTGGGCGGCGGGGTCAAATTCGCGAATTTTTTCTAACTCGTCGCCGAACCACTCCAAGCGCACGGGCAACTCTGCCGATACCGGAAAGACGTCGACTAAATCCCCGCGCCGGCTCCACTGTCCTTCGGTTTCCACTAGAGGCACGCGCTCGTATCCCAAGCGTGCCAACAGGCGATCGAGGGTACCAGCTGCGAGTTCGTCGCCGCGCGCCAGGGAGATGCAATCGGGTTGAAACACCTCTGGTGGCGGCAAGTGCGGCTGGAGCGCCCGCTCTGTTGCCACGATCGCGCGGGGTATTGCCTCCGTGCTTCCCAGTTCTGCGAGCACTTGCAGCTGACCCCACGTCATCTCGGACTCTGGATCGAAGGGCTCGTAAGGTGAAGCTTCCGAAGTGGGATAAAAATACACCGCCCCCCAGTTCATCGCGTCGAGCTGCGCTGCCCAGCGACCGGCTTCTTCGAGGGTGGCGCAGACCACCAACAAATGTTGCTGTTGCTCCTGAGCGACTGCTGAGGCAATTAATCCTTTCGGGAAACGCGAGAGTCCTTTGAGTGCCAACCACTGCTGCTTATCTAGCGTTGCCCGCAGTTCGCGTGCCAGTGTCGACTTCCCAAGCGCGCGGATGATAGAGGCGAAGGCCATTGGGGTTGCTCGAACGATACTCGAACGGTGAATGTGGAGAGTTAGATATTCTAGCGGAGCATTCGTATGAGTGCTTCTGGGGAGCGTGCGCGGCGGGTGACGAGCGCGCAGACCGGTGCGATTGCACGTCGTCGCTGCTCTAAATTGCAATTGGAGTTAGAGAATCACAGACGACTGAGAACCGGGCAAGCCTCCATCAAACATCTAGATTATTTGCAGCGATCTGAGAGGCAAGCAAGCGTAAGCTAGTGAGTGCCCGCCTGCTTCACCCCCTGATCCCATGTCATCGTCTCGCCTGATCGAGATCGCCGGACTATTTCTCAAGCTCGGTACCATCGGCTTCGGCGGACCTGCCGCCCACATTGCCATGATGGAGGAGGAAGTGGTCGAACGTCGCCAATGGTTGACTCGCGAGCATTTCCTCGACCTGCTCGGTGCTACCAACCTCATTCCCGGACCCAATTCCACCGAAATGGCAATCCACGTCGGCTATACTCGCGGGGGACTGCCGGGATTGGCGATCGCAGGTATCTGCTTCATTTTTCCCGCGGTTACAATCACCGCCGCGCTGGCCGCAATTTACGTTGCTTTTGGCGCCCTGCCTCAAGCCGAGTGGCTGTTGCTTGGAATCAAGCCTGCCGTCCTCGCCGTGATTCTCGGAGCGCTGTGGCGGCTCGGGAAAAAGGCAATTAAAACCTGGAAACTCGCTGTCATCGGTGCGATCGTTGCCGCGCTACTGATGGCCGGACTCAATGAGGTTGGTGCCCTGCTGGTTGGCGGTGCTGTGGGGATGGTGTGGCTGCGCCTGAGCAATCGCGACGCAACCGAGAATGCTGCAAATCTTGTCTTGGGGACCTTGCTAAGCGGTATCGCCCTGCGAGTCGCCGCCGCTACAGCCGGCGATCGCCCTGCGGATGCCGCCCCGCTCTGGCAGCTCGGCTTGGCATTTCTGAAAGTCGGTTGCGTGTTGTTCGGCAGCGGCTACGTCCTCGTTGCGTTCTTGGAAGGCGAAGTCGTCGCTCGCGGTTGGCTCACCCAACAGCAACTCCTCGACGCGATCGCCCTCGGGCAGTTTACGCCCGGCCCGGTGCTCTCCACGGCAACATTCGTCGGATACACGATGGCAGGCTGGTCCGGCGCGCTCGTCGCTACATTGGGGATCTTCTTGCCGTCCTTTATCTTCGTCGCCGTCCTCAATCCGCTCGTGCCCCGACTGCGCCGATCGCCGTGGACGGCTGCATTTCTGGATGCGGTTAATGCCAGTGCCGTTGCCTTGATGGCAGTGGTGACCGTTCGCTTGGGCTACGCAACGTTACTGCAGCCGAACGTCAATGCCATTGCAATTGTCACAGCTGCGATCGCGGCCGTGTTGCTTTTCCGCTTCCGCCTAAACTCAGCGTGGATCGTCCTGTTTGGAGCCGCGGTTGGGGGCGGGGCGACCGCCCTAATCAGCACCGGTGGATAGATTGCAATCGCCGGGCTCCCAACTCATCGCCGCTCAGCCTGCTGCAAATAGGATGCTTCACCAAAACTTGTGGGTGTCCTGGAGGTGATGGGGGAGATAGCCAAAGGGCACTGCCGCGCTACTCGCGATGCCTGAAATCGACGCCTGCAACAAACTGCCACGTCGCGATCGCGTGGCAACTGCCCTTGCACCCATCACGTTCAAGAATTGCATCCCGGAGATATTGGGCTGAGGACCAGTCTCGATTTGCACCCGCAACGTTGCCATGCCCGCCATGATTTCGGTCTCGCCGCGCAGGAACAGCATCAACGGCTCGATGGCACCCCTTGTAGGGGAATTCCTTCCGGACCCAGCTGCCAATCGAGAATGGTCTCAACCTTGACGCGCTCGACGGTTCCGATCTCGGCTGCGAAAACCAAGTAAATCTCGATGTTGCCCTTCCGTAGGAGCTTGCAAGGAACGAAAACGCTGCACTTTTTGCCGGACACCTCGAAAAATTGGCGGACCCTGCATCCCTGCGGCAGTAATGCCCGTGCAGACTTGCCGACCTTCGGCCGGAGCCAATTCATCGAGGAGCAGAGCCGCTAATTTGCCAATCGAGATGGAATTGCGACTCTTCTCTAGCTTTGATTTCAGCGATTCTTGTAACTCATTGGCGGGGAAGGGGGGGGGTTGGACATCAACTCGCTAACGCGAATCAGTTCGGTTTCGCTAGCAAAAGCTCATCGCCATTCGTCAGCAATTCGCGGTCGTGTTTGCTATCAGCCATCCCTCGCATACAGCTACCTCGATCGCGGATTCACCGCAGAAGATAGCACCCCAACCTGCGCGCGAACGCCAGTAACCTGAATGGTTTCAGTATGGCGACGCTTGCTCGAACGCGGCATTCGATGGTGCGAGCTATCGATAAAGACAGTCGCCCGCGCGATATTTTGGAAGACGTATATGCTTTCGCAATCCAGCCTTACGGATTTCTATCATGACCCCGGCTGCCAGCGCGCGCGCATTGTTTGCCGAAGAAGTTGTGCGACCGGACAATCGCATCGACCTCGCCCGTGCAGCACTCTACCTCGCGCAAGAAGAATATCCCGAACTCGATGTCGGGTTCTACTTAGCGCGACTCGATGAAATTGCCGCCGCGATCGCACCACAGCTGCCGCCGGAGGGCTACCCCCTGCGTGTTATCCAGTGCATCAACGACTACTTATACGACGAGTTAAAATTTCGCGGGAACGAGTGGGATTATTACGACCCGCGCAACAGCTTTTTAAACGACGTGCTGGATCGACGTACGGGAATTCCTATTTCGCTGTCGTTGGTTTACGCCGAAGTTGCCAGGCGCGTGGGTCTACCGGTGGTTGGCGTTGGCATGCCGGGACATTTCCTCATCCGCCCGACCTTTGAAGGTGCCGAGATCTTTATCGATGCGTTCCGAGGTGGCGAGATCCTGTTTCCGGAAGATTGTGCGGAGCGCCTGCAGCAGGTTTACCAGCAGCCAGTCGAGCTGCAACCGCAGTTCTTGGAACCCGTCGGACCGAAGCAAGTACTCGCGCGCATGCTGACCAACCTCAAGCTCATCTATCTCAACAACCGCGACCTCACCCGCATGTTGGCTGCGGTGGAACGCATCCTGCTACTGTTCCCCGACGTGCCCGGCGAACGACGCGATCGCGGTTTGCTCAATTACCAGCTCGGTCACTACGACTGTGCGACCCTCGACCTCGAGCGTTATCTACTGCTTGCCCCAGATGCAGATGACGCCGACCAAATTCGTCGCTTGCTTGGCAGATAACCTTTAAACAACTTGCCTTGCGCGTGCCAATCGATTGGGAGTGCGTCGGAGCGCGCAGCCTGGGTTTGTAGCCATGCGGGGGTAAGGACCGAAGTCAGACCGGTTCCCAAAAGTCGCACCTGCCATGGAACGCCGCAAGTCCCTGTATGCCTCGATAGCGTCGCAGAGTCTGGATCGAGATCTGTGGACTAATGAGTCGATCGACCGATTGCACGGGGCGTTTTACACCTTTCGAGAGCGCGATCTACGCCTTTGGTTGAAGCGATCGCCAAGAGACTTGCGCCTAGCATGTAGCATGTTGTAGTACGCTGCCGACGCACGTTCGTCTCTCACCTATGGCTTCGCCTAAAGATTTTATCAACTACTTCCGTTCCTTCTGGCGCTCGGCCGTGCTGAGCATCGTTGCCGCCAGTACGTTCGAGATCCTCGACTTGTTGGTGCCCTATGCCATCGGGCAGACGATCGACGTCCTGGCCGAGCAGCCAGTCGATGCCCCCCTGCAGGAACTGAGCGCGACCGCGGCAAGCAGTCTCGGTTTAGAGCCAACACCGACCGTAACGTTGGGGGTGCTGATGGTGGTCGTGCTCCTCGTTGCCGTGGTGCGTGCGCCTTTTCAGCCCTGGCTGGCAGAGTGGTTTCACTGGGCGATTCCGCTGCGCGCTCGCCGCCAGCATGCCGAGCGCACCCTAGCGAAAATCCTCTCGCTACCGCTGGAGTACTACGACGAGAACAACCCGGGTCGGATCGCGCGGCGGGTCACGCGGGGCTTGGCCAACCACACTTGGACCTATCCGGAGATTGCCGGGCAACTCATCCCAAAGCTGGCGCGGGTCGCCGGTATTTTCATTGCTATATGGTGGATTGACTGGCGCATCGCGATCGCCTTCGGGATTTCGTTTGCAGGCATCGCCATCTACAGTATCAGCGGTCTGCGGACGATCGTGAGGCGCGAGGGGCGACTGGAGCGCTATATGGAAAACACCGAGAGTCGCACGTCTGAAATCGTCACCAACATTAAAACCGTTAAAGCTTTTGCTGCCGAAGATCGGGAAATGGAGCGACAGCGGCAGCGCTTGCGACGCGAGCTGGATGTCGTGCTCTACCGGATTCACCTCAGTTACGTGCGGCTCAGTACCTGGCAGCGCACGATCGTGCAGTCGAGCTTGTTCGGCGTACTGCTGATTACGCTCATTCCAACGGCCCGCGGCGAGATTTCCCTCGGTCACTTCGTCACCACCTTCACGGTTGCGAGCATGGCCTACGCCGAGCTGGACCCCCTGAGTTACCTGGCTGAATCCTTCGCACGTCGGTACATGTCGATGGTGCGCTTCCACGAGTTTTCGCAGCTTCCGGACGGACAGGATGCGGTGAACCTGGAGGCGGGACCGCCCGGTGCCAATCCGTATCGTTTCACCGGCAAAGTAGACTTCGTAGGGGTGAACTTCGGATACAACCGCGATCGCTTGGTATTGCGGGACATCAACCTGCAGCTCGAGCCGCGCCAAACAGTTGCACTCGTAGGGCGATCTGGGTCGGGCAAGAGCACGCTGGTAAAGTTGCTGTTTCGCTACTTCGAGCCCAACAGCGGTTGCATTCGCATCGACGGCACTGATATCCGGGACCTCGACGTGAGGCAGTACCGGCGACGACTGGCGATCGTCCACCAGGACGTGGATATCTTCAACGGCACGCTGCTAGATAACCTCATCTACGGCAACCCTCAGGCAAGCTTGACGCAGGTCGAGTCCGCCTGCCGGATCGCGCGCGTGGACGAGTTCTTGCCCGAGTTGCCCCACGGGTACTATACGGTTGTCGGCGAGCGCGGCGTGCGCCTGTCTGGAGGGCAGCGGCAGCGATTGGGCATTGCCCGTGCCCTCTTGGTCGATCCGGACGTGTTGGTATTCGACGAGGCGACGTCGAGTTTGGATTACGAGTCCGAACGCTCGATTCAGTTGGCAATGCGATCGCTACTGGGAACGCGGACGCTGTTGATTATCGCGCACCGCCTCAGCACGATCCGCGAAGCCGATAGCATCGTGGTGCTCGATCGCGGTGGCATTGCCGAAGTGGGGACCCACGAGGAGTTGCTGCAGCAGAGGGGGTTGTATCAGCGGCTGCACGCGCTGCAGGAGAGCGGGGATTTACATTCGCGATCGCCAGTCTGCGATACCTGACGTAACGCGAGTCGAGCGCGGGGGGAGCGCAATCAGGTTGGCAGAACCGCGGGGGGCCGACCTACACCGACGCGCTGAGCAGATGCCGTGCCTGCTTTACGGTAAAGCACGTGCCGTTCAATTCGCCGGCGATCGCGGTGGCGGGGCGGTCGGGATCGCCCAAGCAGTCGAGCACTAAACTGGCAGCGGCAAAGTTCTCAACGCGCGTGTAATCGTTAACGGTAACGACTGTTTTGAGGCCGGCCGCAATTGCCGCTTGCAGACCGTGGGGCGAATCCTCGATGGCAACGCAAGCTTTTGCCGGCAGTCCGAGGCGATCGAGCGCATAGAGATAAATATCCGGGGCGGGCTTTTTGTCCGGTACCACGTCACCCGCTGCGATGCAGTCGAAGCAGTCGGTCCCTTCTGGGGCAAGGGTCGCGCGGACTAACGCCTCGGCGCTGGGGAGCGCGCTCGTGGTGGCGATCGCCAAGCGAATGCCCGCCGCCCGTGCTTCCGCCAGCAGCCGCCGCACGCCCGGCCGCAGCGGAATCGAACCAGTTGCTACCAGCTCTTGGAAATGACGGGTTTTGTCGGCATGGAGCGCGGCAATAAACGCCTCACGATCGCCGGGCGGGATGAATTCGGGGCGATCGTGCTGCAGAAAGTAGCGCAAGCGTTCTTTGCCCCCCGCGATCGAGAGCAAGCGACCGTATTCTGCGACCGACCACTGCCAGTTGAGTCCGGCTGCCGCAAAGGCGCGGTTAAAAGCTACCCGGTGGCCGTCGCGTTCGGTGTCGGCAAGGGTGCCGTCCAGGTCGAAAATCAGGGCTTGCAGCATGGGGCGATCGAGGAGAAGGCGGACGCAACCAAAAACTGGAATGCAGGCGATGGAACGCGATCGCAACCGGCAATGGTGCAACCGGGCCAATGAAAGACTCGGGCTCATTCGGGGCGTGATTTGAGATTGACGCGCAATCACCCCTGCAGTCGAAGCCTGCTCCTCTACCAAACGCGCAGCACCTTGCCCGATAGCTGCGACCCCAGCCAGGGCGTGTTGCAACTTGCCGATACAAGCGTTCGGGGCGCAACCGTCCAAGGCACGCGTGGATCGAACAGGATCAGCTCGGCGGGGCTGCCTTCAGCGCACCGAGCAGGCACTAACCCCAGACAGCGACTGGGATTGGTGCTCAGCGCGCTCCACAGCTCCAGTGCCGTCCACTCGCCTGTTTCTACAAAAGTGTGCCAGAGCAGTGGCAGTGCCAGCTCCAGCCCGATCGCACCCGGCGGTGCATCGGCAAAGGCTACAGCTTTTTCTTCGTAAGTGTAAGGCGCGTGGTCGATCGCGATCGCATCGAGAATTCCCTGTTTTATGCCGCGCGCGAGGGCGAGCCGATCGTTTTCAGTCCCCAGCGGTGGCTCCAAGCGCCAGTTCGTTTCGTAGTTGGCGATCGCGGCCGTGGCATTTGCCAGTAGGTACATCCAGGAGGTGCTGGCCGTAACCGGGACGCCGCGTGTCTTGGCATCTGCAATGAGTTCTACGCCGCGCGCGGTAGAAATGCGCATGAGGTGGACGGGCGTTCCGATTGCTGCGATCGCCTCCAACAGCGCTGCTAGCCCGGCAGCTTCGGACATCGCCGGATCGCCGGGCAACCCGGCCCGTAGGGAAAGCACGCCTTCACGTATGACGCCACCTCCCCGCAATTGCAAATTCGTAGGGACGAGCGCCACGGGTTTGCCGAACGGCTGTACGTATTCCAACAAGCGCCGCACCAATCCCAAATGCTCCAGCGGTCGCCCGTCTGCAAAACCGACGACTCCAGCGGCAGACAGCTCGGACAGCTCTGTCATGCGATCGCCGTTCCCACCAACGGTCAGCGCCCCCCAAAACTTACAAGTGGTGTGGCGGTTGGGTAGAGCTGCCACGTGCTTTTGCAACCACACTGCACTGGCTGGATTATCCGTAGGGGGCTCGGTATCGGGCAAAATCGCAATGCGAGTAAAGCCGCCGGCTGCTGCTGCATCGATCAGCGTGACGAGGGTTTCGCGGTCTTCACGTCCCGGCTCACCGCTGTGGCTATACGGGTCGCTTAGGCCTGGAGCGAGCACTAATCCCGTTCCGTCGATAATCTCGGCATCTGCAGGCAGGTCGCAAATTTCTGGCGCGATCGCGGCGATCGTGCCATCGGTAATGCAGACATCGGCCGCGCGATCGGTGCCCGAGACGGGATCGAGGACTCGGACCTGGCGCAGGAGTTCGCTCTTCATGGCTGCGGCATGGAAATGGATCTGCCAGCGACGCCCCGGCAGGTTTACCCGCCTGGTGTGGGGAACGAGCACTAGCAGTTTGCGGCTATCGCGCTGCTGTCAGGGATACCAGTGTCAGTTTTACCAGACAGCTGTACCCGGCGATCGGTGACGAGCATCTGGACCGGAAGGTGGCGAACGTTTGTGTTTAACGGAGCACTGGGTTGTGAGGTTAGATCGCGCTTGCGATTCAAGTTGCTATTTCCCAGGACGAATCAAGCCATGTTGATATCAGTTGGTTTCGTCGAGTTCGCGGATGACGTAGAGGCTGACAAGCCGGGCAATGAAAACCGCCGGATATAGCAATCCGAGAATGGCCTCTAAGTTGGCTAGCGCGCGTACGAAACGGCTGACCGGTATTACATCGCCGTAGCCGAGAGTCGTCAGGGTGGTAAAGCTGAAATAGACCATGTCATAGGCACCATAAGCGGGGTCTGGCAAAGCAATCGCCGCGGGATCGAGTTCGCGCGCCGCGTCGAATATCAGCGACCATGCAAAACCAGCGAGCAGAAAGACGCAGACTCCTCCGCGGATGGTATCGCCAGTCACGCGAATGTCGGCAAAAATCTGCTGTACGATCGCGAGAGCTTCAATAGCTAGGGCGATTGCATAGACCAGATCGGCAATCGCGGCCGTCAGCGCCAACCCAGGGACATTCGATTCGAGGCGGGCAAACCCGTCGAGCCCGAATGCTAGGAGCGCCAAGCAACCGTAGAGTGCAAAAGTGGAGCGATTGATATTTCTGCCGCCGATGGCGAGGGCACTGGCGAGCAGAACCAGAGACGACAGCGCCAGCAGCTCGAACTTTCCGTTAGTCAAGAAGGGCGAAGTCAGCAGCAGTGCAACGCCGAGCACTAACAGTCGGGAATACTTCTGAGCAAAGATGTTGGCCGCTAACAGCAGCTTCATCAGCAAATTCGTCAAAACTACCTCAGTATAGGGGGAGACCAGTGCAGGGCATCTCATCCTGCAAAACAAATTGCCGTTTGCATTTCTATTGTTCATTCCCAATCGCACCCGTTGCTCCATCCCGGCAGCGATCGCGTAGAGCCTGCTGTTAGCTGGCAGCAAGGCAGGAGATGCTCTTGCTCGAGACAACACCCCTAATAGGGGTAGAGGTTCTTTTGTGCAGACAGCGGTCATCTCCGACGCACAAGATTTTTATTAAACGATCCGATACTTAATCAATGAATATGCGCAGCAGATAGAGCGAAAAAAATGAAACCATATCCTGCGAGCGGCGATTTACCTCGGGTCGCTGTTCCAACCTCTAGCTTTCGCGATCCACTTTTTTCAACTTGGTATAATTTTTGCGTCTAATCCAAGACCAGGAGCGGCGATGGGATTGCTGACGTGGGCGTTTTTGGGATTGATTGCCGGTGCGATCGCCCGTCGTTTGTATCCAGGGGAGCAGAGTGGCGGGTTGCTGATGACGATGCTGCTGGGCATTATCGGTTCGCTCGTGGGCGGCTGGCTCGGGCAAAAACTCTTTGGAGTGGGCGCAATCGGTTCGTTCACGTTCGGCGGCGTGCTCACGGCGGTCATCGGCGCGATCGTGGTGATCTTCGTTTGGGGGTTGCTCACCAAGCCGAGCGAATAACGTCACCGCACGATCGGTTTTGCCCGGCTCGGAAACGCAGTTGTTCGGTATAGAAGTTGCCTGAACTCGGCATCGGGTGAATGGTTATCAGCGCTCCAGTCGCCGAGATCGGTTGCCCAACGCAGGTAGTTTGGGAGCAGCGCGACTCGATCCGTTGAGGACGTTCGAGACTGGTTCGGCGACACGCAATCACCCCACTTGTCTTGGCAGTAGGGCTACTGAAGCTTTGGCGATCGGAGTTGATGCCGCGACGAACGGCTTGCGGTAACGTTGGAAAGCACGCAGCGATCGCGCGGATCGCTGTCTTGGAAATCTCGCCGTTCATGACCGTCGATCTCGACCTTCTGCCCGAAACCGCCCTCACCGTTGCCGGGCTGACCGATTACCTCAAGCTGCTGCTCGAAGCCGATCGCGAGCTGCAACAGGTTTGGGTTGTCGGCGAGGTGATTGCTGCTAGCGATCGCCCCATGGGCACGTTTTTTACCCTCGGCGAACCGGACGGCAGTGCGGTCCTGCGCTGCGTAGCCTGGAGCAGCCAGCGCGATCGCCTCGCTCAGCAGCCCGTTACCGGCGAGCAACTGTTCGTGCTCGGCGGCGTCCGCCTTTATAGCAAGCGCGGTGAATATCAATTGACGGTTTGGCAGGCTTTTCCTGCTGGGGCCGGACTGCAGTCCCTGCGCCGCCGGCAACTCCACGCGCGTCTAGAGGCCGAAGGACTATTTGCCATCGAGCGCAAACGCTCGCTACCCGCCCATCCCCACACGATCGCCGTTGTCACCTCGCCCGATGCCGCGGCCTGGGGCGATATTCAACGGACCGTTCGCCAGCGTTATCCAGGCGTCCGGGTGCTGTTATCCCCCGCGCTCGTTCAAGGCGATCGCGCTCCCGCCTCGGTGGCTGCAGCAATTTACCGCGTGGAACGCGACGGCCGTGCTGAAGTCCTGGTGCTGGCGCGCGGCGGCGGTGCCGTCGAAGACTTGGCGTGTTTCGACGACGAGCGCATCGTCCGGGCAATCGCGACCTGCTCCGTGCCCGTGGTGACGGGAATCGGCCACCAGCGCGACGAATCCTTTGCGGATCTGGTTGCTGATGGCAGTGCCCATACCCCTACGGCTGCGGCCGAGCGGGTGGTCCCGGACCTCACCCGCCTGTCCGCCGACCTGCAGCGCCTGCGCGATCGCGCGATCGCCGCTGTCCGCGCTCGCTGCCAATGGGAACGCGATCGGCACGAGAGGACGCGATCGCGCCTGCAGCAGTTGCCGACCTCCGCCCGCACCTTGGAGCGGGCATCGCGCCGCCTTCAGTCCCTGCACGATCGCCTGAGTGCCCTGGACCCGCGGGCAGTGCTCCGGCGCGGCTATGCGGCTGCTCGCCGTGCCGACGGAACGCTGGTGCGCTCAGCCGCCGAGGCTACGCCCGGCGACGAACTCGAACTCCAGTTGGGAACCGGTACGCTAATCGTTCGCGTTTTGGAAATTCACCATGCCGACGTCCCTTAACGACCAGCCGCTCGACTACGACCGCGCGATCGCCGACGTTGAAGCGATCGTCGACCAGATCGAATCCGGCGTGCTGCCGCTTGAAGAGCTGTTCGCACATTTCACCATTGCCGTCGAGCAACTGCACGCCTGCGAGCGATACCTCGCACGCGGTCGCGAGCAGATGGAACTGCTCGTAGAAACCCTGGACGACTCACCTGAGGACGGTGCTTCCAAACCCGAAGCGCACGCGTTGGAAGAACTGGATTTCTAGTACCGTTTTTGGGAGCAGATAGCTTGGAGAAGATTTGGGCGTCGCGCGATCGCAGGTATGTGATGCGTTTCACCTGTATGCCGATTTTATGCCGATCGCTCCAGAGCAGCGGGAGTGGGCAATCGCCTCAGCGTTCTCGACTGCGATCGCCTCAATGTCGAAATCCGTCTGCAGGCGAGGAGGACGAAGCGATCGCACCACCACAAACCTTACAGTCGCGGGGTCTGGGGCGTTGCGTTGAATGTGGAATAAGTTGAGGCGATCGCCTCCAAACCAACCAAGCCCTGGAACAACTCTGCAAGCGAGGCAGACACTGAGGTAAAAGGGCAGAAGCCTAACGTCTGGTTTCGGATGCGGACCGCCAAGTCTCACGCTGGGCAAAGCCCGACCCGCCTAATTTTGCTCGCAAGACGGACCATCATTCTGCAAATCCGTGTAAGGCGGTTCCACCTCGCTATTTACAATGTACTCCCGCAACAGTTGAATCTCATCTGTTGCCCCAGCTGATGGCGCTGTCCGTCCGCAGATGCCTGTGCCCAATTCGCCTTCAGAGTTGCGACTTGCATATACGAGGAATTCCGAGCCAACCTCGAACGCACTGTATCCACAAGCCGCACTACTGAGAGGGGTTACCAAATACTTATCACTGGGCTCAACACCTTTGAAGTTCTCAAGCAACTCAAAGGATACACGCCGTACCGGGAAGCCGAGCCGGACCTCCTCCATTTCCTCCATTGAAGTCACCGGTACCAGCATTGAAGTCACCCGTGCCAGAAACACAGCATCAGAACCTTCTAAACCCCTGAGCACCCCCTCCTCGAAGGTAAGAGGAAACATGAAACAGCTACATGCAAAAGCTGCGGGTGTGCCCAAGAGTATTGGCACGAGTGCCAACGTGAATCTGACTAGAAATGCTTTCATCTAGTTGTCACCTACGATTCTTTGGTTATGTCTAATGTTTGGGAGTAGAGCCAAGGCAATTTCGAACGCCTGAGAGGATTTAGTTCCGAACGTGAGCTCAGGCGACCCATTTGATTCGCAGTGAAGTTTTCCTCAAGAAGAATCTATTGCCCCCCAACAAACCAGTCTTTGAAAGAACTCTTAAATCAAAATGGTAAATGAGGAAAACGGGCGACAGCCTAAAGTCGAGCTTGGGGGCAAAGTAAAATAGAGTGTAGGTATTATTTTTGGCAAATTTTGCGTAGCAAGACACAGATTATCTGTGCTTCGATTCGTCTCTGTCAGCGCCTTGTTAGCCGATTTGTGCCTTGAGTTTCTGTTTTTTCTTCTCGCCGATTTTATCCCAATGTTCGTCAGTTAAAGCTCCTTCAAATGAATACAGATAATAACAAACTGGCAATATCTCATCCGGGTATCTCTCCTTGAGCATACGATGAGCGCCAACAGGGCTAGCTCGCCTTAAATCGTCTTCGGAAAATATGCCGATTTCATTCAACCGACAGGCAATTTTTTTGCCTATATTTTTGAGGTCGGTGAGATTCCTATTTCTAGTTGTAATCATTCTGATATTCTTCCGTAGGTTCTATAGACTGAACAATATCTAAATATATCCCGTTCGGATCCTGGACGCAGAAGTGACGCTGCCCC
Organism: Rubidibacter lacunae KORDI 51-2; assembly: GCF_000473895.1. Lineage (NCBI taxonomy): Bacteria > Bacillati > Cyanobacteriota > Cyanophyceae > Chroococcales > Aphanothecaceae > Rubidibacter > Rubidibacter lacunae. Next base: position 25,161 of record NZ_ASSJ01000036.1, read on the forward strand.
CAATCCTCAGACCGCAACTCAAGCACGATGTTGAGTGATTTAGATTTTGCCTCTTCGAACGCGACATCAGCATCTTCCACTTCTAAGCTAAAAATAACGCCTTCGCCAATATATGGCTTTTGAAATATTGGTGGTTGTGTAGAGTGACTTGGCAACAGAAAACCTATTTGAACTCCGGATTTTGAAACCAAGTGAATGTACCAATCGCCCGAAAAAGCAACATCAAAGCCAAGGTTCTCCGTATAGAAGTATTTCGCTGCATCGAGATTCTTGATCACAAACACGGGAAAAGAGCTTTTGGGTTCAATCATGTGTGACTCCTCCATTGAAGGTTAACGAAGAACATGAGCTAATTGCCCCAAAAAACCTGTTTTTGGATCTTGGCTGGCTACAATGACTTTTAAGTTTTACAGGATTCAGTTCCTTCCTTCATGAAGGCATGCCTCGCGTGCGTTGACCCCTAAAGTTTCGGAGGGCATCTGCGGCAGGGTCGGAAAACCGAGACGATTCAGCTCCATCCGTCTACTTCGGTGACCCCGTTAGATTCGTAGTCGCTCGCTTGCCACAAGAATAATTGAACGCCTCCAAACAAACCGATCTCTGAAATAATTCTTCAATCGAGATAGAGATTGATGAGATTGAACGGAAGCTCCTCAAGGAACATGAGCTAATCGCCAGAGAAATTTCGTACTTGGGTGAGCGCAACAGTGCTGACCGACTTCGGAAAACAGCTGCTGCGGGGGGGGGCATCGCGATCGACGTGGGGCTAATGGCAAAGGTCGCGACCGCTTGGCTGGCCGACCCGTCATGGAACGACCTCTACAAACTGGCAGAGTTTGTCGCTCTGTTAGCGATCGCTGCCCTTTTCAAAATCTGGTTCGGGCTTGACATGGTTATCGTGCAAGTGGTCATTGGCTGGATTCGACACAAGGGTTTTCTCTTTGAGTAACCCGCCCTCAAACCCACGTTATCTGCGACAGGGTTTGTTTAGACCAAGGTTGACACACAGTGAAGGCAGAAGCCTTACGTCTGGTTTCGGCTGCGGACCCCCAAGTCTCACACTGGGTATAAACCCGACCCGCCTATTTTTGTCCGCAAGCCGGACCGTCATTTTGCGAATTCGTGTTGGGCAGTCCCACCTCACTATGTTCAATGTACTCCCGCAACAGTTGAATCTCATCTGTTGCCCCAGCCGATCGGGCTGTTCGTTGGCAGAGCCCGGTGCCCAATTCCCCTTCAAGGTTGCGGCTTGCATATACGAGGAATTCAGCGCCAACCTCGAACCCGCTGTATCCACAGGCTGCACTACTGAGATTGGTCACCAAATAAGTATCACTTGCCTCAACACCTTTGAAGTTCTCAAGCAACTCAAAGGAGACACGCCGAACCGGGAAGCCGAGACGGCTCTCCTCCATGTCCTCCATTGAAGTCACCCGGGCCAGAAACACAGCATCAGCTTCTTCTACCCCCCTGAGCACACCCTCCTCGAGCGTATGAGGAAACGCGAGGCAACTACAGGCGAGAGCAGCGGGTGCGCCCAAGAGCATTAGCACTAATGCCACCGTGAATCTGACCAGAAAATTTTTCATTTAGTTGTCACCTAAAGTCCTTTGGTTACGTCTAACGTTTCGGAATTGAGCCGCCCCCGAACCGGAAGAACGAGAGAATTCGATTCCGACTTTCCTATCCAGGGAGCCGTTAGGTTCGAACTGGCTCGCTTAACTAAAGAATAACCGACCGCCCCGCAACAAGCCAGTCTCCGAAACAATTACTCGATTTAAATGTTTACAGAGGAGAACCAGCGAAATCCTGACGCAAAAACTAGCGTGGATTGAATCTAACAAACTGGAGCGGAAGCGAAAGAAGGAAAGAAACAAGCACGGCTGCGTCCCCTTGATAGATGTCACTAGGCGAGACATACTTATTACACCACGCTCATGTGCTTGGCAACAAAATCCTGTGAATGCTTGCAATCGGAACTAACGCCTACAAGTAGTCCATCCAGATCGACGGTATGGAATCGACGCCGACCATACTCCTCGTTACGTGGCTCTTGGGTAATTTCCAAACCCATATCAACAGCTCTCTAATAGAACTCGTCACTATGTGACTAACTTAATAAGGAATAACCGATTGCTCCTCCCATCAGACGAGTCTCTGACGCAACACCTCAGTTGCAATGCAAATTAAGGAGATCCGGAAAGAGCCTAACTCATGAAATAAATTGATTGCGGGCTGGAAAAGCTAAACATTTCGCTAAAAATTCCCACAATCCATAACGTTTCAATGAAATTTAGCTTTGTAATTCGCCTGAAACTTTTTATTATTTTCGGAATACGATATTGCAAGAAAATCAAACAACATCGCTTTGGATGAGCTAATGCTCTGAAAATTTTATTAGAAATTTGAGCAATGAACGTCAGCAATCAAGCCTCTACGATCGCTTTATAAATTTCTTCTCTAAAATCTTCTTTTTCCATGTGGTTTGCAATTTGCTCCGCAGTCTTTTTGAAGGAAATGTTGTTTATTAACTCAAGCACCTTCGGTTCTAGACTTTTCGTAGATATTTTTTCTATCTTTATCCCTTTCGGTCCGACACCCTTATCGAATAGGATTTTGTTCCATACGAATTGGTCAAGTATATGTGGAATAATCATGGTTGCACAACCATATTTCAGAGAAAGATGAGTTGTTCCTGAACCACCATGATGGATCGTCCCATAGATTCTAGGAAATATCCAGTCGTAGGGTACTCGAGAAACAAAGTATATCAACTCTGAAACAAATCCAACCGGTTTGACCAAACCACCAGATTCCGTATTAATTATGGCCGGGATATGGTTTCGTTCAAGTATTTCAATGACGATCTTTGTTTTTTCCTCTGATTCAGGATTGGTCATACTGCCGAAGGTAATGAATAAAATTTTATTATGCTTTTCTAGAAAGTCTATTAATGGACCATCTGGCTCCCAGTTTATAGTCTTCCTTCTCTGATGAAAGCCTAATACTTTTAGATTTTTGTGCCAATAAACGGGCCTTGAAAAAAGCGAGGATGAGATTGTATAAATTGCTTTATTCGATACAAGTGCATCTTGTACTTGTTCTCGTGTTATTTTCCTTGTAATCCCCAGCCATTTCTTGGCTATCATCACCGTTGTGACTAACCCGAAATTTGCCAATGAGTAAGTTAGTTTGTTTAGGAACGGACCGTAATTGCTATTGAAAGCAAGGTGGGTGCGATCTCTTACATAGTGCATGTACGGTAAAGGACTGATCCAAATAGTCTTTCCAAAATGACTCAAGCTCCAGATTATAGGGTAAACGGCTTTTCCGTTGTAGATAATTCTGTCAGGTTTTTCCTTTTCAACTAATTCATATTGACGGTTGAGCAGTTCTTTACTGGCATCTGTCTGATTCCTAGCAAGCCTTATAGTTGCCAGAAACTTCTCTAAGCCCGACCCTCTTCCACCCATGGCTAGTTTTCCATCGTTACTCTGTAACAACTCGATGAATTTCAACCCTAAGGAGACAAACTGCAGGTTTGACTCTTCAGCAAGGTTCCTGAACTGATCTGGGAATGCACAGATCGCCTGATGCCCTTTTTCTTGCAGCAATTCTCCAATTGCTAGAAAAGGTTCTATATCCCCTCGCGTCCCAATTGATATTAGGATTATTTTCATCGACTCTTGTATTTATCAAAAGAGGGCTAGGATGGGTTACCTATACTAATGGACGAGTATTATAGTAGGGCTTGAATCAGAAAATTTCATTGTAAAGTATCAAAAATAATTGGGGTATTTTTCGTGAAGTATCTCATTTCATTGAGCCAGACTATGTCTCTTTTAGAACTTCTTTTTTGATTTCAATATCTGCCTTCATAACCCACCTCACGATCCAAATATATTTTATGAGTTTTGCTATTTCTGGTGACTATCGTTCAGAAGCTTAGCAGTAAAAGGGTGGATAGACGAGAATAGTGAGTTATAACCTAAGGTCCAGCGCCAAGTTGGTTTCGAAGTGGGTCGCGTATTGAAGAATATCTGTTCTTTTCATAACAAGTTAGCCACTAAAACAAACCTACAGTTGGGAAAAATTTGAATATCGGCCGAATGCCTAATGTAAATTATCAGAGATAGCCAGCCAGCTAAACCGCCTACCTATTTGTCTGAATGCGTCTATAATTCGTTTAATTGTTAGATGCCATACTTTTCGATACACTCTGACTCAGACATATTATTTGTATCATTTGAAAAGTCATAAAATGCAGGCTTTTTGTCAACAAAAATCTGTTCGCTGAAAACAAATAAATCTTGATATTTGAAAAGCCCGGCTGGAATCATATGTAACCCACTCTCTTTTAATCGATAAAAAAGATGGCTCCCGCACTGTTTACAAAAACCTCGTTCCGCCCAGGAAGAAGAATCATAGACCGAAATGTTATCCTCTCCATCGAATAATACATTTGTGCCGCAGTTGACTACCATCAGCGGGCCGCCTCCCCATTTCCTACACATGCCGCAATGACAGGCACCTACATTATTACAAGCATTCTTTGCATAAAAACTAATTGCACCGCAAAGACATGACCCTTTGGCGTCGAATAACTCCGGCATCGTTGTCCTCTTTTTTAAACAGGTGAGTTACAAACTTTTTTCAATGGCTGACTGCAGCAAGGACAGAAAGGATACAAGATTGAGTTTCGTCTATAGGCTCATGCACCGAAATATGTTCGCAAAGGCTTTCATACCAGAAGAATAGTAGATTTCTTCCCAGCAAGCCAACCCCTGAAACAAATCTTCAGTTGAGACTGTAACTGAGGTGAGCGGTCGAAATCTAACCTTTAGGCGGAGAGACGCGGCATTTTCGGAAGGCTGAGAGGATTGAGTTCCGGTTGAAGGCGCAGACGATCTACTAGGATGAAAACTGGCTCGTTTACTGAAAGAACAAACGATCGCTTCCGAACAAGCCAACTCCTAAAATAACTCTTCAACTGAGGCTGAAACTGAGGAGAACGGGCGAAAGCCTAACGGATTCGCCCACCACCGACTGAATTCGCTGGCGAGGGCGTGTCGAGCGACGGAAGTCTACGCCAGATTGCCCAAGCGGACGTTCCCGCGAATCGGGAAGGGGTTGCGGAGATCGCTCACACTTCGGTCAACTCTCCGTCAGGTGAGGGGCTTGTTATAGGGCATGCCCTGCACGGCATGCGACCGAGAAGTCCGCGTTCAGAACTCCACAAGCTGGATTAAGTTTCCACAGGTGTCGTCAAGAACGGCGACTTTCGTCGCGCCGGCGTCTACTGGCTCCTGGGTGAAGCTCACGCCAAGGGACGTGAGTCGGCGAAACTCCGCATCCAAATCACTGACGCGAAACGAGGTGGCAGGAATTCCGTCGCCGACGAGCGCCGCGCGATACGGCCCAACCGCAGGATGAGCACTTGGCTCCAGGAGCAGCTCCACGCCGTCAGGCTCGTTCGCTGCCCCTACTGTCAGCCAACGGTATTCGCCGAGCGGCTCGTCCGTTCGGACGACGAAACCCAACTTGTTTGTGTAGAAGTCGAGTGCCTTGGCTTGGTCATCAACGAACACACTCGTCACATAGATTCGCATCGTGTCGATTCCCTGCCCGGGAGGTGCCACGCGCGGCTGGCCGTATAACGCTCAGAAAGTGAGCCCCGGCAGTTTCGGAAGACCGAGAGGATTGAGTTTCTACCCTCGGCTCAACCGCCCAGTTAGGGCTGGCAGTGGCTCGTTTGCTGAAAGAGTAAGCGATCTCTTCCCAATAAGCCAACCCCTGCAATAACTCTTCAGCTGAGACTGAAACTGAGGAGAACGGGCGAAATCCTAACGTCTAAGTTGAGCGGCGCTTGACAGTTGCTGACTGGAGTGGCGATGAAAGAAGGCGACCGACAAGCGTCCGCTCCAAAAGCTTGTTAAGTTTCATTGCCTAGGCTTCTCGTTGAAGGTTCCAATACCTTTGCGCCATGCACTGGGTCCTTGACCGCAGACTTGAACGCCACGATCCCTACTCCGCCACGGGATGCCCCGCGAACTGCTTAGCATCGTCATCGATCTCGTACCACGACGGCTTCTCTGCGACGAATTCGTGAAAACTATTTTTGAGACTGATTTCATCATCTAGCGCGTTCGCGGCAATGGGAAAGCTATCTTCTTCAGAGAGAATCTCCCCTAGCGACGTTCCGCAAGTTTTGCAGAAACACCGACCATACTTGTAAGGCGCAACAGGAGCGAACAGCTGAACTTTATCTCGCCCTTGAATCCATTTCAGATCGTTTTTTTAATGAAAACAATAGCACTTGCGCCAACCTTGCGGCACCTGGTGCAGTGGCATATACCCAGCATTGAAGGTTCAGCCATCAGTTCGAATTTCACAGCACCGCAGCAACAACTTCCAGTAAGCATCTAGGCTATCCTCTTATTCAAAATTCCGTACCTATGGGGCACAACGCGGCGAGCAAAATTGCCTGAAGCCTACTCTAGCAGTATGTGCTAGACGCGTTGCAACGAAACCTAACGCCCCGCATCAGCGGCTGCGGAAAGCGCGCAGCGCTTGGAGCAGTCCGGCTGCAAGCGCCTGCTATGATGCATATTTAAACTTTTCCTTCGCGGTTTTTAGGAGTAGCTCGTAAACCCGTTTTCCTTCTGCCTTTTCTCGTTTCTTTGCCCTATCCAGTGCCGAGAGACCCATCCAGCCTGGTAGCGTAGGATTTGCTCCTGCGCTTACCAAAAGTTGTGCCATTTTTAAGGAGCAGTTATCAGCAATTTCCCCAAGCGGGGTTTCCCCAATTTTTTCCTCTTGTCGAGCATTAACGTCGGCACCCATTTTCAACAAATACTCCACTACCGAAAAGTGCTCCTTTGAGGCGGCGTAATGCAATGGGGTCAATGAAAGATCGTTATCAAACGCGTGTATATCATGCCCGTCTTCGATAAGGTTTTTTACTCTTTCGAGATCGCCCTCATCCGCGGCAAAATGTAGCTGATGTTTCGCGAACCAGTCATCGGACTCATGCATCATAACGTTCAGAAGCTGAGCCGCAGAAAAGGTAAAAGACCCAGAGGATTTAGTTTTGACCGTCGGCTCCAGCGACGAGTTAGGTTCGCAGAGGCGCACTTTCCTGAAAGTTAGCTGTTCGCCTCCCAACAAGCCAGTCTCTGAAACAACTCTTCAACTGAGACTGAAACTGAGGAGAACGGGCGAAAGCCTAACGCTGTAAATCAGCCGCGCACGCCTTTGGCGATTCGGCTGGATTTGCGGCGTTATGCCATTCTTTATGTATCGCTTCTTTTGTCCACGGCTTGCTTAACGAAATACAAGGCATTCTTGGCATCAATATCTTCAGCTGTGAAGATTTTCAAATGCCTTCTCTTCTTACCTTTGCCTTCCAAGTCCGAAGACGGATCGCTGAAATCGGCACCGTTACTGAACTCAATGGACAGATGCTTTTTATATGGGAATATTCCGCCAATCAGCGCACCATTTTGAAAGAAGGCCAAACCGCCATACTTTATTCCTTGAAATATTTCCTCATTCTCCTCTGCAAATAGATCTCTCACTAGTTTAATGATCTCAGCATGCTCAGGATTAACTGACTGAATGTCATTAATGAAATCCTCGACTTGCTGTAATGCTGTATCGTTCATAAGACTATAATTTTCTTCAAGGCATAACGTTTAGAACGTGATCCGCAGCAGGGGCAGAAGTCCGAGAGGATTGAGCTCGGACTGTCGGCTCCGGCGCAGAGTTAGGTTCGCATTGACTTGCTTGCTGAGAGAATAACTGATCGCCTCCCAACAAGCCAACCCCTGAAATAACTCTTCAACTGAGACTGAGGAGAACGGGCGAAAGCCTAACGTTTTGGAGGTGAGCCGCGTCAGGTTCGTAAGACAGAGAGAATTGGGTTTCGACCGTCGGCTCCTGCGACCTGTTAGGATTCGCAGTGGCTCGTGTGCTGAAAGAATAACCGATCGCTTCCAAACAAATCAACTATACAATAACTCTTCAACAGAGACTGAAACTGAGGAGAACGGGTGAAAGCCTAACGCCCAAGATCACCGGGCGGATAGTTAAGTTAGTTGAGCTGAGCGAACGCGCGCCCTAAATCCGCTTGGGTGGATCGCATTATTTGTTATGCGACCAGTCTGGAGACGGGGATTGGATCCGCACCTTCGGTACCTTGGGTGACAATCCGTTGAAGCCCCTAGTCAGTGACAAGTGTCTTGCAAAGCAAGTTCGCAACACGTGTGGACCATGTCCAGCGTTGGCATCAGCAGCCTACAATTTCCAGCGTTGGGTTATCCTGTGTCCCATTAACAGAACCAACAGTCAACCAGAGGCGATTGTGAACCAACCGATCCATTTCATGTCTAGCCTCATAACGACTGAGGTAACCGGGTTGGCGGACCAACGGAGTTGACGTTGGCACGCCGAGAATTGTAAACGAAGGAAACGACATTGAAAAACCGAAAGGCGAGCCAACTCCGGTTCACCGATTTGTTATTTGGAATATTCTACAGACACAGCATCTACGATCCCTCTCGAACCTCTCTGAGCAATTCGGAATCAACAGTGGATGCGGCCGTTTCGAGTAACCATCGTTCGAGCACACCGTTGTCGTCGAGATGACATTGCAAGTCGTTTGAAACCACACCACGAAAGACTCGCGTCTCGCCGCCAGCATCGGCTGGCATGTGTAGTATTAAGCCACGGTACCCGAGCGCCGGCGGTTCAGCACCGCTCGGCGCGCATTCGCGAAGTTGAGAAAGATAGTCATTTAAAGTGTCTGCATCGACAGCCCATCTAGGATTGTCTCTGCCAGAGAACAAATCAATCTCAACTTCGATTCTCACTTGACTCGCGTTGCCACTCATCGTGTTCAGCGAACCTTTGAGCTTTTGCCCGAGATAAAGTAATTACAGAACTCGGTATAGGGGCCTCGATCGCATGTCTCTGGATCGTAGATCACTTTGCCGCTGTTGTCGGTGTTACGCGCGGGTTCTTTTCCAAGTTTGTGTCCCCAATACCCTTCTTTTTGTTTTCGATACCAATGATAGTCGTAACCCGGCCAAATGACCATGACCATGTACCAGCGAGGTATTTCACTGTCGGGTTGGCAACTCCTAAAGCCGCTCGGACTGGACCCGTATTTCGCGCCATCAGAGATCGCGGCCGCGCGAACACTGTCGCAATCCACCGGCCACGGGTATGTCCCTGTTGCGCGACCGGGCTGGGCAAACGTGTTTGTCCTGCGATTCGTTGCGTAGTTGTAACAATTGTTCTCCCGAACCACCGAGGACCCGTTCCAGAATCTGGGATTGAACGTTTCAACTTCAATTGGGCACGATGGCAAGGCGGCGTCTGATTCGGCCGCCTCCGGACCATCGTCTTCACCCGTGGTGAGTATCGTTGTGGTCTGACTCGTTCCTGTGGCGAGTTTGTTGTTCAAGTAAAGGAGTAAGTCTTGGTCAAAGTCAGGGTCGTCCTTAGGAAACTGTTCGAATATGGCGGAAAGCAACTCTGAATTGGCAGCGAGTGCATTGCCTTCGCCGGACAAATACAGTTCGTCGTCACCGAGTCGACCCGCACCTTCGTCGGTAAGTGACGAGAGAGCCACGCCACGAAATCCCAGACGTTCACCTCGCGGATCGGACGCGCGGCTGGCAGTATTCGTGAGGAGCCAATGCGCGAAATCGTCCTCAACGACGAAGGATGGGTTTTCGCGGCCCGAGTAGATGTCCAATTCGATGTTAATCCTAGCCATAGCTTTCTCCTTGTGGTGACAGGCATTGAAGTAAACGTTCGAAGACAGTTCGCAAACGTATTCAGTATATTTCCGTCGTGCAACGGAAAGCCTTTCGGAACACGATATTGTGGTTTCTGCCAAATAACGCCAACGATCGCCGGGCGGAAAGTTTAGATTGTTGGGCGGGGCGAACGCGCGCCGTGAATCCGCTCCGGTGAATCGCATTGTTATCGACCAGTCTGGAATCGACTATTGGATCCGCACCTTCGGTATGCTGGGTGGCAAATCGTCGAACAGCCAAGTAAGCGACAAGTGAACTGCCCAGCAAGTTCGAACCCAATGCGAGCCGTTTCCAGCGTTGGAATTAGCAGTCTCCCAACCTCCAGCGTTTACGCCAGCATCTTTCCATTTAATGACGCATCTGTCAACCAGAGTCTATGGTGTAAAAGGCTAGCCCTTTTAGGCCTACACCGCATAACGTCTAGAAGGTGAGCCGCAGCAGGGGCAGCAGGCCGAGAGGATTGAGTTCCGACTGTCGTCTCCGGCGCCGAGTTGAGTTTGCAGTGACTTGCTTGCTGAAAGAATAAACGATCGCTTCCCAACAAACCACCCCCTGAAACTAACCTTTAGTTGCAACGGAAACTGAGGAGAACGGGCGAAAGCCTAACGTCTCACATCAGCGGCCATCCCACTCCCCACGATCGCGGTCTGGTCCATCTGCATGAATTTGATAATTTTCAGTATGCACCTTGCGAGTAAGTAAGTTCATAGCTGTGGGAGTAGACTTCGAAAATTAAGCCAAATGGATCTTCTACATAGACCATCCTATAAGGCTTCTCGCCCGGATAGTACTCACGGATCGGCATTCTTTGCTTGCCACCATGAGCCAGGATCTTTTCTACAAGACCCTCTATGTTTGGGTCCTGTACGCAAAAATGGAATGTACTCGTTTTCCAGTATTCAAAATCTGTTGGTTTCTCGTTGTTTTTGAACTCAAACATTTCCACTCCAATTCTGTCTCCTGTGGACATGTGGGCGATTTTGAAAGATTTCCAGCCCGCGCCAAAAACATCGATACACATTTGACCAATCGGTGTTTCCGACTCTTCAGTAATTACAGTTGGCTTCATGATTAAGTACCAACCCATGACTGCGCTGTAAAATTCAACTGCCTTCTCTACATCAGGCACCGAAATACCGATATGCGAGAAGGTCCGAGGATAGTTGCTCATGGTTTCTCCTTTATGTGAAAGTTAACGTCCAGAAGGTGAGCCGCAGCAAGGGCAGAAGGCCGAGAGGATTGAGTTCCGACTGTCGGCTCCGGCACCGAGTTAGGTTCGCAGTGACTTGTTTGCTAAAAAATAACCGATCGCCTCCTAACAAGCCAGCCTCTGAAATAACTCTTCAACTGAGACTGAAACTGAGGAGAACGGGCGAAAGCCTAGCTATAATTAGTGCTAATTTCGCAGCCTAAAGCCTCTGCTGAGCGAGAGTTCTCCGAATCGCTGCGAGCCAAAGAAACCAAGATTATTTAGAATTTAGCACGCACATATCTAGATATCAATTCCTGCATGATGCGGATATAGAAACCGATAACGCCAACTGCAAATCTTCTGCCGGAAAAATATTACAGCCATCCTAGCAGCCCGATTTCGCGGCACTTAGGCTGTATTTGCGCGGTATAGACTTTGGTTGCTGCCCTTCACCACTAGCGGATATAGAAACCAATATTGCTATGAGCGAGCCCCCTAGAACATCGATTCTGCAACCATTCTAGCTGTGCGACCGCGAGTTACTTAGGCTGCATTTATCCTGTATAGACTTGGGGTATCGCCATTTGCCATTGGCCATGACCGACTCCGCCACCAAGCCCCCCAAGCTGCTCGATCTCGTCCGCGACACCCTGCGCGTCAAGCACTACGCCTACCGCACTGAAGAAACTTACCTGCAGTGGATTCGCCGCTTCATTCTCTTCCACGACAAACGCCATCCCAAAGACATGGGCGCGCCCGAAGTCGAAGCATTTCTGACCCACCTCGCCGTCGTAGGTAACGTCTCCGCCTCGACCCAGAATCAAGCCCTTAGCGCCCTGCTCTTTCTCTATCGCCACATCCTCAAACAACCCCTGACCGACGACGCCATTGACTCCGTTCGCGCCAGACAATCCAAGCACCTCCCCACCGTGCTGTCGGTCGACGAAACGCGACGCTTGCTGCAGTGCCTAAGCGGCACTCACCAACTCCTTGCCAAGCTCCTTTATGGCTCCGGCTTGCGAGTTAAAGAAGCCCTGCGCCTGCGCGTGAAAGATATCGACTTCGCCCAAACGCAAATCGTCGTGCGCGACGCCAAGGGCAACCGCGATCGCCTCACCATCCTGCCCGACAGCCTGACCGAGCTGCTGCAAGCGCACCTGGTCCAAGTCAAGCAACTGCAGCCGACGACCTCGCCCAATGCTACTGAGCTGGGTTGGGAGTGGGTGAAGGCGGCACTGTACCGGGGTTGGCAGCTGCTTCCGGATGTGCGATTTAGCGTGAATGCCAATCCGAAGCTGGCGCAAGTATGACGGCGACAGCACGAGCATCGCCACTATCGGCTGGGGTTTGAATTTTAGACTACTCACTATGCCTGAGCTTCCGCGTAAGTTTTATCAGTCAAGCAGCCTTACGTCATCGTTCACACCGCTATCCCTGCCAAATACCAACCCGGCACCCCGAACAATTCTTATCAACAGCTCACAACAGCATCGACTAAAGCCCAAGCTTTGTACCGAGCACAATTGCATATGCTGCGCGCAGATGTTGCGTTCGACAGCAACAACTTCGTGTTGTCGCGCGGTCCGCTGCCGCTGCAACCCGATCTCGAAGTAGTTGCCGAGGACGAACGAACCCATCAGTCCTCTTGGGTAAGTTTTATGGTGACCGGCAGTCCCTGGTAGCACGCTGTCGGCATGGCTCCATCTCAGTGCAAACTTTCAAGCCCTTGCGATCGCCAACAGTCCATCCGTTTCGTGCCGTCGCGCGCATTGCCGATCCGGCACGGAATCTGCTAAAACGCTACTGCTCCGCGATCGCGCCGCGCCGATTGCCCGTAGCTGCCGCAAACCATGCCTTACCTCCAGCTCTACCTCCTTCGCATCCGAGCGATTACGCAAGCGGAGCGGACGCGATTGGGGATTGCAATCTGGCTCGGGGCAAGTTTGGCGATCGCAATTCTCTATGGCATTTGGGGACTACAAGAAACCTTCAGTACCGATTACGTCGTTGCCAGCGACGTGCGCCAACACGTGTTCTGGCTGTTGCGATACTTCGATCCAGAACTATTTACCAACGACCTCATCGCCGACTACTTCGAGTCGGTTTCGCCAGCCGGCTTCACCGCCGTTTACCGCAGCGCGATTTCGCTGGGAGCCGATCCGATTTGGTTCAGCAAGATCTTGCCAATCCCGATCGCGATCGGGATGACAGTTTACTGCTTTCTTCTCGTGTTGGAGCTATTGCCCGTTCCAGTGGCAGGCTTTTTCGCTAGCGTATTGCTACTACAGATTGTCTGGCTGAACAATGACGTTCCCTCGGCTACCCCGCGGGCATTCTTGTACGTCTTCTTTCCAGCATTTCTATACTATTTGCTGCGCCGCTCGCCGATAGGGTGTGCGATCTCGGTTGCCTTGCTGGGCTTGTTTTACCCGCAGTACGTGCTGTTGAGCGCGCTCGTTGCGCTCGTCCGCTTGCTGGACTGGACGCAGCCGAAATTACGCTTGAACCGCGACCCACGCGATCGCGTGCTGTGCTTTACCATCCTGGCCGTTGCTTTTGTCGTGTTGCTGCCTTTCGCGATCGGAAGCTCGGAGTACGGGCCGGTTGTCACGTACGCCCGCGGGCAGTTCATGGCAGTATTTTCCGAGAACGGTCGCACCCCGATCTTTCGCAACGATCCGGTTAATTTCTACCTCGGTCCCGGACGGACCGGACTCTTTCCCCGCGCGCTGTTGACACCGGCAACCCTAGCTGTCGGATTGCTCTTACCGGGAATGCTTTTACTGCGGAAGTACTTTCCCCTTGGCGATCGCACCCGCAATCTATCGCTGATTCCACAGCTGATGACTGCAGCAATTTTACTGTATTGCGCCGCCCATGCTTTTTTGTTTCGCTTACACTTACCGAGCCGTTATACCAACCACAGCTTCAAGATTACAGTCGCAGTGACTGCAGGTGTTGCTCTAACCTTACTGCTCGATGGTTTGGCACATTGGGCGATAGCACGTCAGGCAACAAAAAATCCGAAAAACAGCAGCCAAATTATTGCTGGCGGGGTTGCCACCTTGCTGCTAGCTTGCTTGCTCTTATATCCGCGGTTGCTGATCGATTTCCCCGGTAGCTTCTACCCCAGGGGCGGTGCGGTCGATCTTTACCAGTACTTAGAAACCCTGCCCAAATCGATTGTTATTGCATCGCTCTCAGACGAATCGGATAATATCCCGACGTTCGCCCGGCGGTCCGTTTTGGCGAGCTGGAGACTGCTCAGCCCATATCATCTAGGCTATTACGAGCAGATGCACCAGCGCGCGATCGCGGTTATCAACGCTCAGTATGCATCGAACCCAGCCGAGGTGAAAGCAACGATCGCGGCTTACGATATCGACTACTGGTTGCTCGATCGCCAGGCATTCTCGCCGGAGTATTTGTCCGAGAATCGGTGGTTCGGTCAGTGGCCGGACCTGAGCGCTCGCATCATCCGAGAGCAACAGTCAAAGACGCTTCCAGTATTAGAGCAATTACAAGCAACGTGCAGTACGTTCGAGTCGAAAACGCATGTCGTCCTATCAGCTCGCTGTATTCTGAACCAGTGATTCGGTACTGAATTCGCTAGCGATCGCCATTTCCTCAAATGGGCTTCATTCGAGATCGACTCTAAATGCATAAATCGCCCGGACGACCTCTTTCACTCGATCTGGCGCTAGCACTCGCGATCGCGATTGTTATCTTGCTGGGCAGCTACCTGCGTTTTTCCGACCTCGACCGCAAGGTGTACTGGATCGACGAAGTGCACACATCGATGCGAGTAGTCGGTTTCCCCAAACGCGAATTCGCGCAAATCGTGCCGAGCGATCGCCCGATCTCGCTCCCGGAACTGCACGAGTTCCAAACCCTATCGTCCGAGCGCGGTTGGGGCTCGACGTGGAGTGCGCTCGCGCAGAATGCCGAGCATGCACCGCTGTTCTACGTGTCAGCTCGCGCCTGGATGGAGTGGTTGGGCAATGCAATTTGGGTTCCGCGCAGCTTGGCAGCAGTGTTTAGTTTGTTGATGTTTCCAGCTCTGGGTTGGCTGTGTTGGGAACTATTTCGAGACGCTCGTATTGCCGGCATCGCGATCGCGTTAGCAGCTTTATCACCAATCCAATTGGTTTACGCCCAAGAAGCGAGAGAATACTCCCTCTACGGAGCTTTAATCTTGTTAGCAAGTGCGGCGTTACTGCGAGCTTTGCGCCTGAGTCCTCACCAGCGCGCGCGCTGGGTGCTGTCCGGACCTTGGTGGCTGTATACGACACTGCTCGTACTTTCGTTGTACGCTCATTTGCTGGCGTCTCTGACATTATTGGCTCATGCGACGTACGTAGCAGTTCGCGATCGCAAATCCCTCGGGATGCTCGCACTTGCAACGCTAACGAGTTTGATTGCACTCGTACCCTGGATCGTTGTCTACTTTCTCCGTCAAAATTCGATCGGGAGCTGGTCGGCACGAGACGTCCCGATCTCAAACCTATTGCAGCGCTGGCTCATTAATGCGAGTGCGGCGTTCTTCGATATTCAAGGCCTGCATCCGGGTACGCAGTTAATCGATATCGAGGCCCGTCAGAACGATATCGTTCTAAGCTGGCATGACCCGGCAATGTGGATCGCCCTAATCGGCATGAGTTTGGCGATCGCCGCGATCGCATTTGCAATCATGCAAACCGAGTCGGAAGCGCGCTGTTTTTTGCTGTCGTGGATGGGGTTCAGCGGTTTGGTTTTGATTGCAGCCGATCTAGTGGGTGGCGGGCAGCGGTCGGGTATTGCTCGCTACTTGCTACCGTGCTATCTCTGCATCCACATTTGTGTGGCGGTGCTTTTGGCTACTTTGATGCGATCGCAGCTCGCGTATCGGCTCCGCCTCGGTCAACTCCTATTCGTTGCGATCTTAACCAGCAGTTTGCTATCGGACATTGCCTATCTGGACGCCAGCACGTGGTGGAACAAATACAGCAGTTTCTACAATGCCCATGTAGCAGACTTTATTAGCAGGTCGCCAGCACCACTAGTTGTTAGCAGTGCCAAACGAGGTAGCCGGTCGCTGTCCTTAAGTTACAAACTCGATCCCAGCACCAAGTTTCTATTGGTTTCGGAGCAAGGCAGTCTTGGCGTTGAAGAGTTCGTTTCCGAATTCTCAAAACATAATACATACCTATTTCGCCCGAGTAACGAGCTGTATGCAGCCTTGACTGAAAGTCCGCTCTATCGTTTAAAGCCAGCTATTCCGCACGGTAACCTTTGGACGATCGAGGTCGCCCGCGAATGACGGTGCTAAAGCAATCCCAAATGAATCTAAGGTCAACGCGCTACTTCGCACCGCTCGATTGCCTGCTGAAGTGTCCGAATGGACTAAAACCCTTGGTTCTGGATGGTTCGCCCGATTGACTCGATAGTTGGTTCGTCCGGGCATTGATGCAGACAGCTGCCTACTTTGCCCATCAAGATAGTCCCGACGCTGCTAAATAGTGATTTCCATGACCCTAGACCTCTCCCGACCGCTCGGACTTGAATCCTCAGGTTCAGGAGATTAAGGATGTCGGCGATGAAACGTCATTCGGTTTTGACCGGCTTGTTGACCGGAACGATCGCCTGTTTGACAGCATTCGGGTATTGTGCGTCGCGATCGGCAGTGGACGGCAGCGCGGCAACGCCGGCCGTTACCATCACCGTCTCGGCAGCAGCCAGCCTCCAAGATGTCTTGGAAGCACTTACGCCGCA
Organism: Rubidibacter lacunae KORDI 51-2; assembly: GCF_000473895.1. NCBI lineage: Bacteria > Bacillati > Cyanobacteriota > Cyanophyceae > Chroococcales > Aphanothecaceae > Rubidibacter > Rubidibacter lacunae. Next base: position 41,928 of record NZ_ASSJ01000036.1, read on the forward strand.
GTTCATCGCCACCCACCCGGAGATCGCTGCGCATTATAACTTCGGCTCCTCGGGGTCGCTGCAGCGGCAAATCGAGCAAGGGGCACCGGTGGACGTCTTTTTCTCGGCGTCAGCCGAGCAGATGGAGGCTCTAGACGACCAGGGACTGATTCTCAGCACCACTCGCCGGGATGTTGTCGGCAACCACTTGGTGGCGATCGCGCCCCTAGACTCTACCCTGGAGGCAAGCGACCTAACGCAACTCAAAACCGCCGCGATCGACCATATTGCCGTCGGCGAGTTTCGAAGCGTTCCTGCCGGACGGTATGCCGAGCAGGTCTTTGCGACCTTGAACTTGCTGGAGCCCCTGCAATCCAAGTTTGCGTTCGGTAACAACGTGCGCGGCGTACTGTCGGCCGTCGAAAGTGGTAATGCCGACCTGGGAGTGGTCTACGCGACCGATGCCGCGCTATCCGATCGCGTCAAGATCGTGGCGACGGCACCCGCAGAGTCCCATCAGCCCATTCGCTATCCCGTTGCCGCGATCGCGAGCAGCGTGCAGCCCGAGGCCGCGCGGGCGTTTATCGCCTTTTTGCAAACAAACGTTGCGCGGGAGACCTTTACCGCATTTGGGTTTGCACCAGTGCCGTCCGACGACTGAGCCGTTAAGTGTGCCCTCATGCCCGACTTCTCTCCGCTTTGGATCTCCTTGCGGATTGCCGCGATCGCCACACCCATTGCCGTTTGCTTGGGCATTGGAGCGGCCTACGGCATACAACGTTATCGCGGTCGGGGACGGGCTCTGATAGAAGGTGTCTTGCTCGCGCCGATGGTACTGCCCCCAACTGTATTGGGCTTTCTGTTGCTGCTACTACTGGGCAAAAACAGACCGCTCGGCGCGCTGCTGGACAGAGCGGGGATCGATCTCGTTTTTACTTGGTATGCAGCCGTCATCACCGCCACGATCGTTGCCTTGCCGCTGGCGTATAAAACCGTCCTGGGTGCCTTCGGGCAAATCGACGCCAACATTCAACAAGCAGCCAGAACTCTGGGAGCCTCCGAGCTGAGGCTGCTGCGAGAGATCGCGCTGCCGTTAGCACTGCCGGGGTTGATTGCAGGAACGACGCTGGCATTCGCCCGTGCCCTGGGAGAGTTCGGCGCAACCTTGATGCTGGCCGGCAATATTCCCGGCAAAACCCAAACCATTTCCATGGCGATTTATTTCGCGGTGGAAGCTGGCGCTTTTGGGGAAGCAGCGCTCTGGACGGGGGTGATTTTCGCGATCGCGTTGGGGGGATTATGGCTGGCCAATCTGCGGTTGACCCCCGATCGGAGTCGCGTTGGGAATCGGATTTCCCCAGCCGAGAGGGAACCAATTGCTCTGGCGGCACCTAACCCCCCGCTGCCGTTCGAGCGCTCCGCGAGTGGCCATCCGGTCCTCGAAGTAGCGATCGCCAAGCAACTTCCTGGCTTTACGCTCGAAGTCTCCTTTACCACCGACCGGCATCCGCTGGGGTTGCTGGGAGCATCTGGTGCGGGCAAAAGCTTGATCCTGCGCTGCATCGCCGGGACCGAAACGCCAGATTCCGGGCGCATTGTTGCCAACGGGCGGGTATTGTTTGACTCCGCAGCAGGTATCGACTTACCGATCCGCGATCGCCGGATCGGGATTTTGTTCCAGAATTACGCCTTGTTTCCAAACATGAGCGCCGCCGAGAACGTTGCCTTCGGGTTGCCGGTCGAACTGTCGCGGCGGCAGCGGCGGCAGCTGGCCGAACGAGAACTCGCCGCAGTGCAGCTTACCGGTTTCGGCGATCGCTTGCCGGGGGAACTCTCGGGCGGGCAACAGCAGCGCGTTGCCCTAGCCCGCGCCCTAGCTAGCCAGCCCGATGTCTTGCTCTTAGACGAGCCGTTTTCGGCGCTGGATACGCATTTACGCCACCTGATCGAGCGCGATTTGCGATTGCGACTTGAGGGCTTCAACGGTACGACGCTATTTGTCACGCACAACATAGAGGAAGCCTACCGATTGTGCGATCGCCTGCTGGTGATGGATCGAGGGCGCGCGCTCGTCTGTAACTCTAAAGCAACTGTTCTGGATCGTCCCGAAACCGTTCGCGCTGCCAGTCTTACGGGATGCAAAAACATTTCGCGGGTGGTGCCTTTGGGTCCCCATACTGTCCGCGCCCTCGACTGGGACTGCACGCTCCAGGTTGCAGAACTCGCGTGCGATCGCATCACTCATCTCGGCATGCGCGCTCACCACATTGGCTTTTTGGAGACCGACACTCCCCGCACGGAAGCGCCTGGCATTGCGTCGGAGGGACGAATCGACTCGAACGGATCGGGCCGCACCGAGCTGCAGGCAGCCTCCGCGCCCTCTCCAAGTGTTTTAACTGCCCCGAACGTCTTTCCCTGCTGGCTCAGCGCGACGAGCGAAACCCCTCACCGCGTAACCCTCTACCTCAAACTCAACGCAGTGCCCAACAGCGCTCAAGATTACCATTTGCAGGCAGAGGTGTTTAAAGAACGGTGGGCAACGCTCAAACATGCGCCCCTACCCTGGTCGATCCAACTCGCCCCACAGCGACTGATGATGTTGAGGGAAACACTCGAGTCGCTCGGTTCGAGTCGTGCGGGTTCTCCAGGATATTCCCGACCCGTTCCCGACTCTCCCAATTAAGCCACTTAACCGCTCAAATCTAATCTCCAATCCTTTGAAGATTGAACGCTAACAAAAGCGGGACTGTTGCAGACCGATCGCAGGTGCACAGTTCGGGTTCGGTTCCTCCAATCAACTTATTGCCCGAGGGCTACCTCACGCATTTCCTCGGGCGTGAGGCGATCGTGGATAACCCGGCCGTCGCGGAACCAGATGATGCGCTCGGTATGCCGCGCTACATCAACTTCGTGGGTAACCATGACAATCGTGATGCCACTGGCGTGGAGCTCGTCGACAATTTCTAACACCTCACGCATGGTCCGCGAATCTAACGCGCCTGTCGGCTCGTCGGCTAGCAACAACAACGGCTCATTGACGATCGCCCGGGCGATCGCCACGCGCTGCTGCTGACCGCCCGAGAGTTGCGTTGGTTTATTCTGCATGCGGTTAGCCAATCCCATTTTGCGCAAGGCCTCGGCGGCGCGATCGCGTCGCTCGTCTGACGGAATCCCCGCGTATACCATCGGCAGCATGACGTTTTCTAGTGCCGTCATCTGCGGTAGTAAGTGGAATTGCTGGAATACGAACCCGAGCTTGCGGTTGCGGATCGCAGCCAGTTCGTCGTCAGTGAGACGCGCCACATCCGTATCGTCGAGAAAGTAGCTACCTTCGGTGGGGCGATCCAGGCAGCCGATCAGGTTCATGGCAGTGGATTTGCCCGATCCTGAGGGGCCCATGATCGCACAGTATTCACCGCGGGGGACGGCAAGGTCGATGCCATTGAGGGCGTGCACGGTTGCCGCACCCATTCCGTAAACCTTCGTCACGCCTTCAAGCCGCACGATCGGGTCGGGGTCGCTAGCAAGCATCGGTAGAGGGTCGGGAAATGAAACGATCATGGTCTTTTGGAAGCAAACTTTCTCGATTCTAGACTCCGCACCGGCGGGCCAAATCTGGTGTGGGAGCAATCGGTCAAACCATGGGTAGTACCAAAAACAATGGTGTGTTGATGAGAGGGTTGTAGTGGTGAATGAATAACCACAACCTGCCAATGCGATCTAATAGACACCTGAAACCAGCTAATCTCCGCCGCAAAACCGTGAGAAGCACTGATGCAAGGTACAGTTGAAACGCGGAATTTCGCTGGTCTTGCCACTGTGATTGGTGACGACCAGATGGCGTTTCGAGCGCAGTATGCCTCGATCGGCTTCCCATTCATGGGTGAAGAAGACGGCCTATTGTCAAGAGACCGGGGGCAACAACGTCCAGAGCGCATCAGCACGCTCGGAACCTCGCGTGGATTCGTAGTCGTTGTTTATTTCTCGGATTTGGACATCAAGCACAAGTCAGACCGCTAATTGACTGACAAAACTGATACGGGAGCAGAGGCCTAGCGAGTGGTGTGAATTTCCAACTCCAGCTGAGAGCAGGGTTACTCGTGTCTCGACATTTCACCTAAGACAGCTCGTTTTTTTCAGCCCGTGCCTCCGGGACAGCGGGGTCTCAACCAGAATGACGGCTGTCGTATTTCAGCTGGGTCGGCAATTGGTGCAAGTGCATCTCTGTGAGTAGCTTGGGGTATGGTTAGAGGCACGTTCCGTTTGTTGCAAATCCGCCATGCCAGACCAAATCCAATGGGCAACTGCTCTCTCAACTCGCCCGTCACTCGAAGCAGCGGTGGCAGAGGTGGTAGAGCTGGTGCAGCAGTCGCTGTCCGCTGCACCAGACGTGGGATTTGTGTTTATCTCCTCTGCGTACGCGAGCGAGTACCCACGCTTGGTCCCGCTGTTACGCGATCGCCTGCCGCTCCCGGTTATCATCGGCTGCGGCGGCGGCGGTATCATCGGCACGGGGAAGGATCGCGCAGCATTAGAAATTGAAAACAGTCCGGCTCTGAGTCTTAGCGTTGCCGTGCTCCCCGGCGTTGCGGTAACACCCTTCCAGATCGATAGTGATGCGCTCCCCGATCTCGACGCACCCACATCGGACTGGACGGAACTAGTGGGCGTCGATCCGGCACGCCAACCCGGTTTCGTCGTCTTGATAGACCCGGCATTCGGGCATGTGAATGACTTGCTAGAAGGTTTGGACTACGCCTATCCCGGTGCCGCTAAAGTCGGCGGGCTAGCTAGCGCCACGGGCCTCGGCGGGCAAAGCGGCTTGTTTTATTACAACGAGGGCGGATCGGCGGTCGGTACGCCGCCAAACGCGGGCGTCGTCGGTGTTGCCTTCGACGGCAATCTGATCCTCGACACCTTGGTTGCCCAAGGTTGCCGGCCGGTGGGTTCGTTGCTGCAGGTCGTGCAAGGCGAACGCAACATCATCTTGGAAGTCACCGATGCCACCGCACCGACTGGCGAAACTATCACGTCACTGGAAGCACTGCGCCGCACGATCGCCGACCTCAGCCCAGACGATCGCGAACTTGCCCAGGATTCGCTCTTTATCGGCATCGCGCGCGACGAGTTTAAACTCGAACTCGAACAGGGGGATTTCTTGATCCGCAATCTGCTCGGCGTCGACCCGCGCATCGGCGCCATCGCCGTCGGCGATCGCGTGCGACCGGGCCAGCGCCTGCAGTTTCATTTGCGTGACGCCCGCACTTCAGCCGAGGATCTTGAGCTGCTGCTGCAGGCAAGCTGTCGGGACGGGAACACATCGGCAGCAGGGGCGCTGCTCTTTTCGTGTCTGGGGCGCGGCCAAGGACTTTACGGCGAAGAGCACTTCGACTCCCGCTTGTTCCAGCGCTACTTCAACGGCATACAAGTCGGCGGCTTCTTCTGCAGCGGTGAAATCGGACCCGTCGGCCATCGCACGTTCTTACATGGCTACACCTCAGCTTTTGGAATCTTGCGCCAGCCGAGCCAGGTTAGTAACGGGACAATTGGAAAAACTATTTGATAGATTGTGCGAGATTTATACATGCAATATGACTTGTCCGCCCTCGCTTTTTTGGCTATGCTGAGCGATGTTGTCCCCAGACTTGGAGCCATCCCGTGAATAGCCCAGAACTAACGCCCGATAAGATTCTGCAAGCACTTAACTGGCGCTATGCTACCAAGAAATTCGACCCCACGCGCAAGATTCCCGATGATATTTGGAATGCGCTGGAAGAGAGTTTGGTGCTTGCACCGTCGTCATTCGGGCTGCAACCCTGGCTGTTTCTAATCGTTCGCGATCCACAGGTGCGCCAGCAGTTAGTAGCGCATTCCTGGGGACAAAAGCAAGTTGCCGAAGCATCGCACTTAGTTGTCTTTGCTATCCAAGAAAACATTAGTTCGGCGGACGTAGATCGCTATCTAGCCCGCATGTCTGAAGTGCAGGGCACGCCAGTTGAAAATCTTCAAGGTTACGGCAATGTAGTCAAAGGCTTCATTGCCAACCCGCCCTTTCCGCTCGACATGAAGGAGTGGGCAGCCCGCCAAGTTTATATCGCCCTAGCGCAATATATGGTGGCCGCAGCCTTCCTCGGCATCGACACCTGTCCGATGGAAGGTATTGTTCCGGCAAAGTACGACGAAGTCCTCGGGCTGAGCGATCGCGGCTACAGTTCGGTTGTCGCCTGCCCGGCCGGCTACCGCTCGCCAGATGATAAATCCGCTACTCGCCCGAAAGTACGCTACCCCAAATCGAGCGTGATCGAATACGTGGGCTAGACTAGACCCCGCGGGCAGGCGATTGTCTCAAGAAGCAAGGCGATCGCCGCCCAAAATTCATCCGATCCGACTCGCTGCCAAGGTAACGGTAAAGCTCCCCGAACCTGAGATCGGTTAAAACCCGAGATCGGCCCGCGCGACTTCGGCTGCGGCAAAGACTTCTTCATCGGGGAGTTCGCTCCAGTCCGGATCGCCGATTTCTGCATAAAACGTTTCGTCGTAGGCACGGGTCCGCGTCACGACAGGCATGGGAACGGCATGACCGAGAACGAGTGCTTGTTGTTTGGAATCTAGCTTGGCGAGGACGGAGCGCAGCGTTTGCCCACCAGAAACGCCAGTAAAAATGGCGTCGATGTCTTTCTCATCGTTCAGCAAACACGTGATGCGCGTGCCCACCTGCGACATGACCTCCGGATCGATTCCCGACGGGCGCTGATCGACGACGAGCAACGTCACGAAATATTTGCGCATTTCCCGCGCGATCGTGCCGAAGATGGTTTGATGCACGATCTTGGAGTCGAGGAAGCGGTGCGCTTCTTCGATGCAGATGACGAGTTGTCGCGGTCTCAGTGCGGGATTTTTTGATTGAAGAAACTGCTCCGCCTTGCGAACGTAGGACGAGTGAATCCGCCGTGTAATCGCGTTTGCAGCCAGCATGTACGACAGCATATTCGACTGCGAACCGAATTCGACCACGATGTGCTTGCCCGCGTGAAGCGACTGCAATATGCGATCGATATAGTCGTGCGGACAAGCCGAGCGGATGTACTTCAGCGTATCCAGGCGTGCGAGCTTGCGCTGTAAAGCGGAGATCGAGCCCCGATGCCCTTGCTTTTCCTCGCAAAAGAGCTGGATCTCTTCGTTGGTCATATTGAGCAGCTGCACGATCCACGATTTGCCAAACTCGGCGCGCAGGATATTCGCGTTGTCGAGACTGGCCTCGGATAAGCCGAGTTCGCCGCCGACGAGGCGCAAGTCTTCAATTTCGATTTGGTCGTAGCTGATGAAGAGTTCTTGGGCATCGCGCACGCCGCGCCGCTGAGTTGATTCCGGGTCGAGCGTGTAAATTTCAACGCGTCCGGGAAACAGTTGTCGCAAACCCTTGACCGTGTTAAAGCCTTTGCCTTCGCGGACGGCTTCCCAACCGTACTCGGAGTGCATGTCGAAAATTAAGTTGACGCCGGCGTCGCGGCGAATGATCCCCGACAACAACAAACGCGTGAGGAATGATTTACCAGTGCCGGATTTACCAAAAACGCCGTTACTGCGCTCGACGAACGTATCTAAATCCAAACAGATCGGAACGTCCATATCCAGCGGTTGTCCGATGGAAAAGTTACGGCGATGCGGGTCGTCTTCCCATCCGAAAACGCTCCGGAAGTCGCGCTTGCTGGCTTCATAAACCTGACTGAAGTGACTGGGAACGGTTTTGACCGGCTGCAATTGGTTTTCACTGCTGCTTTGTGCTTGAAAAGAGGCGATCGCGCCGGTCTGACGAACGTCAGATCGCTCGGGCTGTCCTTCGCGGGCAGGGACGAACATCAGCATCGGCGTCAGCGCGATCGTGCTGTAGGTGCTGCCGCCGGCGAGGACTTCGCACAAAAAGTCGTCGTCCGGCGAGGGGGGCAGCGCAGCAATGCGCGTGCTGGTTGTGCCCAGTTCGACATCCGTAAGCAAGCAAAAAAAACGTGCCTGCTGCCCTTGCACCACGAGAAACTTGCCAACGCGCATGGTTTCGACAGAGATGTCTGGGTGCAGCCGCACGTCCAACCCCTGCGTCAGCGAGCCACCGATGACCGAGCCGAGCGTTCGATCGTTCATTCATCTCTCCTGTCCGAAACCGCAGCGATTGTTTCCCGAATGCAATTACCGAGGCAGCATTACGCACGCCTCCCGATATCGGTTGCAACCGCAGGACCATCCCCCGACCGTACGACCGCGATCGCAATAGAACGATCGCACTACAGATCGAATGTTCGCCTACTTAGGTTCCGATCGTAAAAGAAATCTCGGCAGCTGTCACCCCATTGCCCGCCACCAGGGGCGATACGAGCAACTTGCCAGGTCATCACCGCAGTCGCCATCAATAGCTGGCAATCCACCCGCAAATTGACCGACGCGCCAATCGACTGGCGTGCCGGTCGAGTCCGCACCCACAGCTGCGAGCGAGCAAACCGTTTTGGTTTGCTCTCGGTACGCGGGCCGGGCGAGCTTTCCGAGCGATCGCTAGCGAACAGTCAAATTCTGTTCTTCAATCGTACGTGCGAGCAGGCCGCTACAGGCATCGAGCAATAGGTCGATGACGTAGTCGAAGCCGTCCGGGCCGCCATAGTAAGGATCGGGGACTTCGGTGTCGGCATGATGATTGGCAAAATCGCACATCATTTTGACGCGATCGCCATAGCGATTCTGGGGGTCGAGTCGGAGAATGTTGCGATAGTTCTCTCGATCCATAGCCAAAATGAGGTCGAACGCCTCGAAGTCAGCGGTCGTGAATTGCCGCGCGCGTCCGTTCATGGCAATCCCGCGGGCGGACGCTGCCGCGCGCATGCGCGCGTCGGGCGGCGAGCCGATGTGATAGCTCGACGTTCCCGCCGAATCGCAGACAATTCGCTCGCTCAGTCCTGCCTCGGCGATCGCGTGATTCATAATGTTTTCTGCCGAGGGCGATCGGCAGATGTTTCCCAAACAGACGAACAATAATTTGTATGCCACGCTCGCTCGATACTCCATAACTCGCCCCCGCGATCGCGGGCTTCCAGGGCGATTGCTCGTGCTTACTCTATCATCGCGGGCAATCGGACTAGGATCTCCAGCATGAGCGACAGGACTATCGCGATCGGAAAGGGAACATCCCTGCCAGCGACTGCCTCTGCTGCTCTTACAATGCAATCGTGCAACGGTACGCGATCGCGGCCGCGAGCCCAAGTTCGGACTACACTAATTTCCAAATCGAATGCAATTGTCAGGCGCGCTCGTTGGGAGCGCGCATTAGCTCATGCTGTTGCGATCTCGCCCGTCTTCATACCTGAGCAAAAAGAAACCTCCACGATCGCGATGGTGGGTGTGGGCCGCGGTGTTGGGCGTGCCAGCCGGGATCCTACTGGCGGAAGTCCTGCTGCGCTCGGTTGTTGACACTGCCGACCGCGACGCCACCTTTGCCCGCCACGGCAACGAGGCGGAAGTTGCGGCTTACACGCTGCAATTCCAGACGCGCGCGGGCGAGCCGCTAGCCGGCCAGCCACAATCGGGTCAGATCGCCGTTCGTCGCGAGCCCGCAGTCGGTTATGCCTTGGTTGCCAATCAACAGACCGATTTCTGGCAGTTAAATGAGCAAGGGTTCCGTGCGACCGAGCCGCTACCTCTGGCTAAACCCGATGGCGAACTGCGCATTTTTATCCTCGGCGGGTCGGCGGCATTCGGGTATTGGAACGCTGACAACGATGCCACGATTGCCGTGCATCTGGAGCAACAGCTCAACGCTCGCCTCGAAAGCCAGCAGCAGTCACCAGAGCAGTTCCAACCCCAGCGGTTGCCGTACTTCATACCCGACAAGCGCGAAGCACTCGAAAAAACGCCGCGCGTGCAAGGCGAGCGAGCGCGAGTGGTTAATGCCGCCGTGCCGGGTTATGCCAGCGGCAACCAACTCGCGCAGCTCGCGTTAGAGATTTTGCCCTATCGGCCCGACGCGGTCGTCGCCATCGGCGGGTTCCGCGATCTGATCTTGCCTGCAGACGCCGAGATGACTGATATCCCTCAGCTCGATGCCTACTTGGGCAATACCAAACAACACGCACAAACTGCGATCGCCTTCTCGCTCGGACAACAAGTCCGGCGTTCTTACCTCGCCCGTGCGGTCGAGTTCTGGTTTCTGGGTACGGAACTAACGGCGTCAGGACACACGCTGATCGGTGCGGCTGTCGAGGGACCGACCGAGGGATCGCTCGAGGATCGCCTGCCGGCAACGGAAGCCGAGCTAACTGCGCGTATCGAACGCTATCGCCGTCATCTGGAGCAAGCTGTTCGCTTCGGCGCGAGTGCGCGCGTACCGATAATCGCTGTCCTCCAACCGGAAATTTCCGGACGCGGGCCGCTAGAAGAATTCAGCGAAAGCGAGCGGGCGATCGCCGAAGACCTGGGGACCGCGTACTTCGATCGCGTCCGGCGCAGCTATCCGCCTCTGGCCGAAGCTGCCAACGAGCTCGGGAATACCTTTCCGAGCAACATTACAGTCCTCAACTTGCACGATCTATATGCTGATTTCGAGGAACCGGCGTTTGTCGATGCCATTCACCTCACTGAAGCTGCTAACTACCGCCTAGCCGAGCGCGTTTTCGAAACGCTCGTCGGCTTGCCACCACTGCAACTCGTCCCGCGCGATCCCTATCAACAATAGCGATCGTCGAGAGCTTTTGCTCGCGCTGCAGGTCCTCTGTCTCGATGTCTGGATCGCTTGTTACTCCCTCCGTTGGGAACCGCGCTTGCGCGGGCGATCGTCGCTAATGCTCGGAATGCGCTAGCCTTCATGCAGCGGGCTGGGGCAGCAGATTGCAGACGGCGATCGCGGCATCCGGTCGCGCCAACGGTGCGGCGCTGGCGTCCGGGGCCAGGATCTGGCGATCGCCATACTGCCATCCCGAACTCGCTGCTGGATCGGGAATCGGGGTACGGTAGATCTCCAACTGGCGGTCGGACAAATTAACGATCCAGTACTCGGGGATGCCGTGGCGGGCGTAGAGACTGCCTTTTTGAGCGCGATCGAACGCGAGTGTCGACTCGGATACTTCAACTATGAGTGCAGCCGTTGCCGGGTGGTCGTTATAGTCGCTTGCTGCACCGGCAATTAAGGCCGCATCCGGTTCGGGCTCGGAGCGATTGCCTAACGCAAGTGGCAGCTGCGACTGCACGTGATAATCACCACCGGCCAACTGCCTGAGGTATTCGACGATCTTGATAACGGCCAGCGCGTGAGGACGACCCATCGGACTCATTTCGACGATCTCCCCAGCGATCAATTGCACGCGTTTGCCATCGAACAGCCCTGACTCGCCCATGGCGTAATATGCCGCTCGCGTCCATAGGAACGGTCGCGGGTCCGAAGCGGTCGCGGCAGTCTGGTGCATGGTCCGTTCGGAAACCTCAACTCACCTTAAATATTAGAGGCTCCTAAAAATACTAAAGGCTCCAAGCCCGTGTAGAGCGCACCGTTACTTAACGCGTCAAGCTCCGCGGGTCAAGGGCATCCCGCAACCCGTCGCCGAGTAAATTGAATGCCAGCACGGTCAGGATAATTAGCAGCGCCGGCGGCCAGATCAGCCACGGCTGCAACACCACGATCGACGCATTGGTCGCCAGTGAAAGCATATTTCCCCACGATGCATCCGGCTGCTGAATGCCCAACCCGATCAAACTCAACACCGACTCCGCCACGATAAAACTCGGCACCGCCAGCGTTGCCGACACGATCGTGTAGGTTGCCGTCTGCGGCAGGACGTGGCGCGCGATGATGTAAAACGGGTTCGCCCCCATGGCGCGGGCCGCCATAACAAACTCGCGCTCCTTGATCGACAGCACCTGATTGCGGATGACCCGGGCCAGCCCCGACCAGCTTACGAACGACGTAATCAACACGATCAGTAAGAAACGCTGCGCGCTCGACAATCCCGGGGGCAGCACCGCCGCCAGCGAGACGAGCAAGTAGATACTCGGAATCGTCATCAACACTTCGGTCAAGCGCATGATGCCCGTATCCAACCAGCCGCCGAAATAGCCAGAAATCCCACCGATCGCCAATCCTAACGGAAACGCGATCGCGATACCAACTAGCCCGATGCACAAGCTAATGCGCCCGCCGAAAGTTAGCCGGCTGAATTGATCGCGTCCTTGCTCGTCCGTGCCCAGCAGATTGAACCGCGCCGGACCGACTGCACCGAATAAGTGCCGGTTGGCAGGGATACCGGGAAATAGCGTCATCGGTTCGAAGGTCGGCGGGAGCGGCAGGGTCAGCTCCAAAAAATGATATTGTTCGCCCTTGACAAACAACCTCAGCGGCGACGGTTGCGACCAGTCCACCGAGAATTCGCGCTCGCCCGTCTCGACATCCGTCGGCCCGAGCGTCGTCGGATACACGTGCGGTCCGAGCCAGCGCCCCCCCGGCGATCGCCAATAGACCTGCGTCGGCGGCAGCAGCGAGCCATTCGGCTGCACGCTAGTCGGACTGTAAGGCGCGACGAAGTCAGCCGCAAATGCTGCCAGGTAAAACACCAACAGCACCAGTGCCCCGAAGCGCGCTAGCGAGTTCTTACTCAGTTTGCGCCACCAATCCATCGCCTTGTGGTTGCTCCCGTGTATCCAATACAACTCGACAGATGGGCGATTGCCGGACGGCTGCGACGCGCGCCGACATTGCTTGCCAGTTTAGCCGCGATCGCCAACCCGAGACTTGCCAGGCACTCGCTTCAGCGCTTAACTAACGCGCTGGTTGTCACGACATCTCGCAAGTGTCGCAAAACCCGCAGTACGTCGTAAAGCTTATTGCAGCTGGGCAATAGCAAGAACGCATTCGATACGTCGTAGTAAGGTTTTGCCTCGCGTTGGACCAGCTTGACGAATACGAACTCGTCACCATTCGTGAGGGTGCAGTATGTCGGCTGCTCCGGCTGCAACTTGCCCGCCACAAACGAAAGCAACGGCTGCAGTGCAGCCACCACAGACACTTCAGCTTGGAGTGACTCGAGTTCGAAAATCCACAAGCGATCGTGGACGCTCAGGATCTCCAACACGCCAGCCTGGGCTTGCTTGCCGTTCTCCAAGCTTACGTCCAGCGCCGTCACCGGCTGCAACCGAAACGGCGGATCGAGCAGCCCGGCCATCTCCAGCAATGCCGACACCACGACAACATTGACCGTTCCATCCGAGAGCGGTCCCGACTCGCGATGGTGTAAATACCTCTGCCGCACGCGATCGAGTGCCAGGCGATCGCTTTCAGCAATCTCCGGTAGCCCTTCGCACCATTCCGTGAAAAACTTGGCGTCTCGTGCCTGCTCCACTGGCGGTTGCGGTAGTTGGGGTGCAAAGCTCACTTTGCTCCGCAGCCAACTTACCACTAGCGTCGGGACGTTGTTTTTGAACCACCAGAATCCAACCCGTCGTGCCACAGGCTTTAACGAGCCGGCCGTCGATTTGAGCATGCGATTGAGCCTGCCGGGACGAAATTTACTGTTAATAAAATTGACGGCACCAACTTCGATCAAGCAATCGAGCATCAGCTTGACAGCCACTTCCTCGCGTTCGGCCAGGCCGCGCAACAGTAATTCCACGTCTTGCATTTGCGCGTCCTCGCGCAGAGCTTCCTTCCGGCGTTCTTCTATGATTTGCTGTGCTTTTGCTGCTTTGCGCCCCGGTACGAGCACGGTCGCTCTCCTCACACTTGACACGAACATTCCCTAAATCATAGGGCGTGCTTGCAGTCCCGAACACGCCAACTCAATCCCATTCGGTGCGATGGTGCTGCTATGACGCTGCAACCGCCTGCAAACGGCGATCGCGACACGACAGCAGGAGTCCGAAACGGCGCGATCTCGAAAGCACGTTTATTGCCGCACATCCAACCCGACGGTCAGAATGTTTGCCTTAGCTGCGTCGCTAGAGCGATGGGTCAGGAGTGAGTCGCTTGTTAGACTCAAAAATTAACGCTTTTTATGGTCTGCATTTAACTGCAACTGCACGCTATGTCCGCCGAGCTCTCCGACAGCGATCGCGACCGACAACACCTCGAACGTCAAGCTTTCGTGCTGTCACAGCTCGACTGCGGACTTGCGCTTTTCGATAGCAACCTCAGGCTCGTTTGGTGCAATCGCCCGTTTCAAAGTTTGAGTCGCCTCGACGATTGCCAGACCAAGGCAGAACTAACTGCTGACGATGTCGCGCGAGCCATTGCAGGTCCCGCCCAACGTGCCGAACTACTTAAGTCTTTGCGGACGCAGGGCGCGGTTGCTTTCCAGCACCCCGACGGCACGCTTCTCTCCGGCGATGTACGGTTGGCTCCCGAAGACGGTTGTTTGCTGACTCTGCGCGCCACCGATCCGGTCGTCGCGCAAGTTCGCCTCGATGCTGAGTCCCGGCGCCAAGGCTTCTTGCTCGGACTGACCGAGCGGTTGCAGCCTGCCACCGAACTCCCCGATATCGGTCGATTTGCGCTGAGCTATCTGATTGAAACCACCGGGGCGGCGTTTGGTGACGTGAAAGTCATCAGTGGCACTGGAAACGGACGGAAGGCAGGAATGCTCCTAAATGAGGTTTCCTCGGATTTCATCGCTCACTACGGCGATGCAATTCCCGAGATGGAAGCCCTGATGCAGGATGGCATCCCCTACGGACGCGGTTTGCTCTGGCAGGTAATTGAATCCGGCGAACCATTGTATGTCGATGACTACCCGAACCATCCCCAGGCCATGCCGCAATTTTGCCATCCCGGCGTCGGGCAACTCGGTCTCTTCCCTATTCCCGGTGCCGATGGCACCATCATCGGCGTGTTGACCCTGGAAATGCGACGCGAGCGTCACCTGCAAGACTACATCCAGGCTGACATGCTCCGGGCCGCCTGCCGGATTTTAGGCGTGGCGATCGAGCGGGCGCGATCGCAGGCTAGCTTATTGCGCGCGAACCGCAATCTCGAACGGGCCTCGCAACTCAAGTCCGAGTTTTTGGCATCCATGTCCCACGAACTGCGGACGCCCCTCAATAGCATTCTTGGTTTTTCCGAGCTGCTGCTGCGCCAAAACCGTTCCCCTCTCAGCGAGCGCCAAACGCTCCACGTCCAGGCGATCCAGCGCAGCGGCAAACACTTGCTGCAGCTAATTAACGACATCCTCGACCTATCAAAAATTGAAGCCGGCAAAACCGACCTCGACCTGCAGACCGTATCGATTCAGTCTTTGTGCGCGCAGTGCTTGCAAACGATTCAGCCGCGCGCGGACAAAAAACGCCATCGCCTCGCTCTCGAACTCGACTACCACCTCCACGAAGCCGTCCTCGACGAGCGCCGCGTCCGCCAGATTTTGATCAACTTACTTTCAAATGCCGTCAAGTTTACGCCCGAGGGCGGCCGGATCCGGCTTGTCAGCCGACTGGCCTACGGCAGCGAGCTACTTAAAGGCGATCGCATCGATCGCAGCACGATTAATGCCAGCACCCCTTACCTATGCTTGGAGGTAATCGATACCGGCATCGGCATTCCCATCGAAAAACAGCACCTGTTGTTCCAACCGTTTCAGCAGATCGATCCATCGCTCGCACGACAACATGAAGGGACTGGTTTGGGGCTAGCACTGACCAAACGCCTGGCCGAGCTACATGGCGGCACGGTGTCGTTTACATCCGAGGTCGGCAGCGGTACGACCATGCGAGCGTGGTTGCCTTTAACCGAATTGCGCCGCACGCCAGCCGAGTCTGTCACGGCTAGTGAACCGAGTCCCGCTGTCTCCGAACCAAGCGACCGCGCGCGATCGCCCGACTGCCCCCGCGTGCTCGTTGTTGAAGACCAACCCTTCAACCAAGCACTACTGGCTGAAGTGCTCGAACTCGAAGGCTGCGCGGTCGATCTCATCAGCAATGGTTCTACGATGCTCGAGCTGGTGCAGTCCAAAATCGACTGTCCCGAAGCCCTCCCCGATTTGATTTTGTTAGACATCCAACTGCCCGGCACGGACGGGTTCGCGCTGCTTGAGGCCATCGAGCAGTGCGAGTACTGGTGCGATATTCCCATCATTGCGGTGACAGCTATGGCTATGCCCGGCGATCGCGAGCGCTGTTTAGCAGCTGGAGCTGACGACTACTTGAGCAAACCCTTGGATCTCACCGAGGTTTCGCAAAAAGTGCGAGAGGCCCTCGAACGCGACTGAGTCACTCGCGCACTGGCTAGTACTCTTGATTAAACTGGTAAGCAAGCTGCCGGGTACGCTGCTCCGAGCGCGTGCTTTAAAACAGGTTGTCGAAACAGATTTCCGCACATTGCTGCAGCAATTGCGTCGCCATTCGGACGGCGCGAGCGCAAAGTAAAATCGAGCACAATTCAAACGAGCTAAGAGACGACTATGCGTACACCCACACTATTTGTCTTAGTGGTTCTGGCGATTGCCTTTGTCGGTTTTGGCGATCGCTTTTTACCGGGTGCAGCAGGTAATGCTAGTGCCCAAACGCGCGCGAAGTTAAATAGCATTCTGTCCGGGATCTTTCCCGATGGCAAAGTTGACGATCCGCACGAGCGCACGGAAAAGGCCGTCAAGAAATTTGAGCACGGTGTCAAGACCGAACCCGGCTCGCAGACTGTTAAAGACCCGGCGGCAACACTCGGCATCGAATACAAGGACGACAAGTCGAAGTAACGCTCTGCCTACTACAAGCTCCTAGTTGCAAACGGTTCCAGACGTCACTGTTAGGTCACGTCCGTCGTCCGGCAAAGCGGATTCGATCCTTTAAGTTTCCTCGTGCAATTAGTCTCTAGTTTGCCGTGCGGATTGAAGGTTCGAACCGAGGCACGCTAGTTGCGATGGCGTTCGAGTAAGCTGCGGGGAATTAACTGCCTGCACGAACTATTGCGTCAAGGAGGCGAGGATCGCCTTACGATGCACTCGCCAGCCGCTTACATCGGCTTCTACGGTCAACGATAGGAAGCCGGTTAACTTGCTGGCGCGCAGTTGACGCGCGCTCGGTGCTTTTTCGGCCAGCGATTAGCGCTTTTTCAGCCAGCTGAACATGGCACGCAGGTCCTTGCCGACTTCTTCAACGGGATGTTCGGCTTCGCGGCGGCGCGTGGAGGAAAGCACGGGCTTACCCGCTTGGTTTTCGAGGACGAACTCGCGGGCAAACTCGCCAGCTTGGATCTCCTGCAGGATTTTGCGCATCTCCGCGCGTGTCTCGTCGGTCACAATGCGAGGACCGCGCGTGTAGTCGCCGTATTCGGCAGTATTTGAAATGCTATCGCGCATCTTAGCCAGCCCACCTTCAACCACGAGATCGACAATCAACTTCACTTCGTGCAGGCACTCGAAGTAAGCGAGTTCCGGTTGGTAACCCGCGTTTACTAATGTTTCAAAGCCGGCTTTGATCAGCGCACTCAAGCCACCGCAAAGAACTGCTTGCTCGCCGAACAAGTCGGTTTCAGTTTCCTCACGAAAAGTGGTTTGCAAGATCCCCGCGCGCGTTCCGCCAATGCCTTTGGCATAAGCCATAGCGCGATCGCGAGCTTGTCCGGATGCATCCTGGTAAATGGCAAATAAGCAAGGCACGCCTTCGCCTTGTTCGTAGGTGCGACGCACGAGGTGTCCGGGACCTTTGGGCGCAACCATCAAAACATCCACGTCTGGCGGCGGTACCACTTGCCCGAAATGAATGTTGAAGCCGTGAGCGAAGAAGAGGACCTTGCCGGCTTTTAGGTGTGGTGCGATCTCTTCGGTGTATACGCGCTTTTGGGACTCATCTGGCAGCAGGATCGCGATCCAGTCGGCCGCTTGGGCGGCGTCAGCAACAGACTTAACTTGCAGGCCGGCGGCTTCGGCCTTAGCAATTGAGCGGCTACCCGGATAGAGCCCGACGATGACGTTGACGCCGCTGTCGTGGAGATTGAGGGCGTGAGCGTGTCCTTGCGAGCCGAAACCGATAATCGCGACGGTTTTACCGGCTAGCAAGTCTAGATTTGCATCTTCGTCGTAGTACATCCGAGCCATGATTGCTTCTCCCTGGGCGCAGCTAATGTTAAGGTCCGGCGGATTCCAATTCGGTCAGTTCCGGCGGTGAATTCAAGTTCAACATGTTAGCGCAAAACTACCAGTATCGGAGGCTAGAACCCTCGCGATCGCGTCACAAACTCGCTGCAATCCGACAGGGCTCACGGCGGTGGTAACGGCATTCCCAATGCACTGAGGTCGAGAACGTAACCGCCCGTCACGAGCTGAACGGTATCGGCGCTCGCGGCTAAGCGCCGCACGAGTTGCCCGAGTCGATCGCGGAATTGCCGTCCAAGCGGGTAGGCCGGCACGACCCCCCAACCGGTTTCTTCAGCAACAAAAATAACGGCGGCTGCAGTGGACTCCAGGCTGTCGATCAAGGACGCGATCGCGGCTTCCCAAACAGCAGCATCGTTTTCCAGTCCGTTTGCCACCCAAGTGCCGAGAGAATCGACCAATAAGCAATCGGTAGCATCAGCAGCTTGCAGTACGGCCGGCAGGGCAACGGGCACTTCCAGCGTGCGCCAGTGAGACGGCCGACGGGCAGCGTGGCGGGCGATCTTGAGCTGCCACTCGGCATCATCGGGGTTGGTGCGGGCGGTGGCAACATAGGTAACAGCACGTTGGCTGGCGGCAGCAAGGTGTTCGGCCCACTCGCTCTTGCCCGAACTCGCCGGACCGGTGATGAGAGTAATGCGTTGCACGGCGTGGCGCGATCGCGCGATCGCGGGTATCGGGAACGTTTCCAATCGGCTGCACGGCTGGCTCAAGTTCTACGCAAACTGCAATGACGCGATCCTATAGCGGTACGCACGGGGATCGATCGCACGGTACGGTCGAGTCAGTAAGGCGAAACTACTCGTTCATGTTGCGATAGGTGGCAACGGCAGAGGGCGAAATGCGATTGAGATAGCGAAAAATCCAGTATTTCAAAATCGTGTCGAGGATCACCGGGAACGTTGCGATGAACAAGAAGTTAAACTCGCGACTGTCAGCGACGCCAAAGTGGCGAGAGACACTTTCGAGGATGATTTCCCACCCGTGCGGCGAGTGGAATCCGACGAACATGTCGGTAAAGAGAATGATCAAAAAGGCTTTAGCCGAGTCACTCAATCCGTAAATAATGCTATCGATGAACGTTTTGACGACCGCAATATCTTCGCGGCGAACGTATGCCACAAGTGCGAATGCAACTAAGGCTCCGAAATCGGCAAAAATGTTAGCGATCGCCTCGGCACCGCGTTTGCTGTAGCGATCGGCAATCTCTCCGGCTTCCTTGCGGAGGAATGCGTCGCGCTCGGCGGCCGAGAAATTCGAAATACCGATCAGCTCGCGGAACTCCAGTCGCTCTCTGAAGTGCTGCAACTCCACGAATGCTTCTTCTTCAATATCGCGGTTGAGGAAGACCGTTTGTATGTCTGGTGGGTCCCAGCGATCGTTGACAACGTAGGTAATGGGAATTTTAAGCAGCTGGTGGGCGAGGAGCGGAATGATGATTAAGAGTAGCAAGAAGCGAATGGAGACCGATGCGTTGGTCCGCGAGGTGCGGTAACTTTCGACAACTTCTTCCTCGATATTCGGATTGTCGTCGAGTTCGCGTCGGACGCGATTGAGCGTTCGCAACAACGATCGGGGCAGCACGCCAGTTTTTTCGGTGGCCATGCGCTCTGACTTGTTCGGCTTGCCATTGCGGGCATTGCCGGGGCGACTGCCAATGCGGTCATCACCGGCATACTCGGCGCTGGAAGCCCGAGGCTTGTTGCGTTGAGCTTCACGCTGCCGAGGGGCGTCCGGGCGGAGAGTAGCGATGGGTTGCGGTTGACTGCCAGGCTTTACTGGAATGAGAGCAACTGATGATTGCTCGGGTTCGGTTTGCAGCGCGGGTGGTGGCTCGTACCGAGCAATAATTTCGTCGATAAAATTCAGTTTCTCGGCAATAACCGCATCGCGCTCCTCATCGGCGAGATCATACGCTCCGCGGCGATCGCGCTGGGCGGTGTTGAAGGGCATCACCGAACGGCTCGCGCGGAATTCGGTCAAACGCATTCTCGCCGTTTTAAGGGTGTCCCGAACCTCAGCCTGAAAATACGCCACGGCCCGCCCGCTGAATCCGGTGGCATTGCTTTCGTCAACGGGTTTGCCGCCAAAATGCTTGTCTTCAATTGCCTTAATCGTGAGGGCGGCATCGTAGGCGCGATCTAGCGCGCGCTCGGGCGTGTCGTAATACCACCGTCGAGCCGTACGTATTAGCGTCCGAAAGTTCATTCCTCCCGCAAGCCTCTATCTGGCGCACTAGCTCAGTTCTTGCTCCCAATCCTCGATCCGAAACCTCGGTCGCGATCGTCCGGTTGACGCGATCGCCTGACTGCTATGCGGATAACGGTAGCGAGCACCACGCGATCCTGCAGATTGGCTCTCACATCTTATCGGAAAACACCAGCGACGCTTTTTTACCTGCGGCTTTACCCGTTGGATTGCTCTGACAGGGGGTTCGCTCTGGCTGCCAATAGGCCAGACGCTCGTTCGCCTCGCACGATATAACTGCTGCCGAGACAGCACCACTCGCGCGGTTCAGACACGGGTTAGTTCGAGAGCGCATCGCTCAGACCGTCGCCGATCCATTCCAGGGTGTCGCCAATTTGCGTACCATCGTGGTACGCCGCAAGCAACACCTCACTGGTCTTGCCCCAGGCGATCGCACCCGTAACATCGAGGGCGATCGCGCCGAGATCGCGGTTGTTGACTTTAGCTTCCTGCATGGATTTGGCGATCGCATCGGCGAGGGAGAGTCCGTCGGTAACGCGCACGACAATGCGCGTGGCGGTGCATTCGTCAATGATGTCTTCACCGATGCCGGTGCAACTAACGGCTGCGTGTTGCGTAGCGTAGTTACCAGCAGGCATGGCCGAGTCGCTCACGCGACCGATGCGCTCCAGTCCTTTGCCGCCCGTAGACGTGCCGGCGGCGAGGCAGCCGGAGTTGTCGAGGGCAACCACGCCGATAGTCCCGCGTCGACTTTCGGCAACGACGTCAGCCATCTTGCGCGAGAAGTTCCCTTTACGTTCTTCAATCCACTCGTGCAAGCGCAGGTCTGTCAGCGGGTCGTGAATCGGTACGTGCAGCTCTCGCAGGAGTTCTGCTGCCCCGTAGTCGGATAAAACGCGATCGCTCTCCGGCTGTAAGGCGTTGGCTAAGTCGATGGGATGGGGCGCCCGCGAGACGTTGATGACACCGCTGAAACGCTGGCGGGTGCCGTCCATCAGGGCAGCACTCATACGGATTTGCCCGTCTGCCTGCAGCACAGAACCAGTCCCGGCATTAAAGCGCGGCGCGTCTTCGAGTAGTTGGCAGCCTTTGACAACGGCATCGATCGCGCTGGCACCCTGTAGCAAGCATTCATAAGTGTTGCGCGCGATCGCGTGCAGGTCTTGACGCACGGCCGCGAGTCCGCCTTTGTCTTTGAGGGAACTGCCAGCGCCGCCGTGAATGATGAGTTTGGGTTGCATGGAGGAAGTTTGTGAGGAGGTCGCAGG
>NZ_ASSJ01000037.1 GCF_000473895.1 Rubidibacter lacunae KORDI 51-2
CTATCAGGTGACAATAAGCTTGAGCAGGTCGGCGACAACTACTTGAAAGTTTGGGAAGTCCCTCACCCCCAAAGGGAACTTGAGATCGCCAAGCCTGTCTCGCGACAACTAGAACATCAAATCTTGACTCTGCGACGAAAAGCACTGTAGACCCCCCTACCCGAGGGAAAATCTCCAGTGCCCGGTCAACACATCAACCAATCTCAAATCCAGGTGTACAAATGCGCCAGAGACGTGGGCTGTTCCCAGAAAATATCTGCACACATCGCAGGATTTTCAGAATCTAGCGGCAGCCGCATCGAAACCGGAAAGCATCAACCAGCCTCGCAAAGGGAGCCTAAAAAGCGCACGCGTCCGGACCCGCTCGCCGAAGTGTGGGCGCAGGAGCTCGAACCCCTGCTGCGGCGCGACCCTCGCCTGACCCCTACCACGCTTTTCGAGTACCTTATCGAGCGTTACCCGGGTCAGTACGACCGTCAGAAGCGCACTCTGCAGCGGCGGGTCAGGGAATGGAAAGCCTTGCATGGCAACCCCAAGGAAGTGATGTTCGAGAGCCATCATCAGCCGGGGCGGATGGGGCTTTCCGACTTCAGCAAGCTCAAACGGGTCGGCATCACCATCAAGGGCGAGCCCTTCGAGCATCTGCTGTACCATTACCGCCTAGCCTACAGCGGCTGGCAGTACGTGCAAGCCGTTCAAGGCGGCGAGAGTTTCGTTGCCCTCTCGGAGGGATTGCAGAATGCCCTGTATGCTTGCGGAGGAGTTCCGCAGCAGCACCGCACCGATAGCCTCAGTGCTGCCTACCGCAACCGACCCGGTCAGAAACGGCAGCCCCTGACTCAGTTCTACGAGGTATCAAACGACAATGACATTGGCGGGTCAAAAGACAGACCTGTCGTCCGGGGAGGCACTGGCTTGGTAAGCGGAAACGAAGCCCGGACAACTCCAGACACTAGAGCAACCCTTCATCCGAGGCAGCCTAGTGTCAGGAAGAGCGATCCATTCTTACCAGAAGCGAGCTTATATGAATGCCAGGACACTAGGTCTCGGGCAGGCAGATGCTGCTTTCATCGCTGACATCTCGGAACGCACCGGGCAGCGCATTGAAGCCGGCACCCATCAGCCCAATCGAGGCGCACCGCCCCAGCAGGTCAATCCCAGAGACCCACTCAATGGGCTGTGGGAAGACGAGCTCGAACCGATGCTGCGTCGGGAACCGCGGCTCAAAGCCACGACCCTTTACGAGTACCTGCAGGACAAATATCCCGGTCGATACGGTCAGGTGTTGCGAACCCTGCAAC